>NZ_VMLI01000001.1:161048-215169 GCF_013276625.1 Streptococcus sp. 9903
TTTGATTTTCATTGAGTATCAGTGACTAAATCATCAACTCTGATTTATCCAATAAAATTGAAAAGGATGGAAAAAAGGTTGCATTTATGATATAATTTATTTTAAAGACCTTATTAGAAATCTTGAAAGAGTATTGAAAACTTAGAATGAGAAAAATTGTTATCAATGGTGGATTACCACTACAAGGTGAAATCACTATTAGTGGTGCTAAAAATAGTGTTGTAGCCTTAATTCCAGCTATTATCTTGGCTGATGATGTGGTGACTTTGGATTGCGTTCCAGATATTTCGGATGTAGCAAGTCTTGTCGAAATCATGGAATTGATGGGAGCTACTGTTAAGCGTTATGACGATGTCTTGGAGATTGATCCAAGAGGTGTTCAAAATATTCCAATGCCTTATGGGAAAATCAACAGTCTTCGTGCATCTTACTATTTTTATGGGAGCCTCTTGGGTCGTTTTGGTGAAGCGACAGTTGGTCTACCGGGAGGATGTGATCTTGGTCCTCGTCCGATTGACTTACACCTTAAGGCGTTTGAAGCTATGGGTGCCACTGTTAGCTACGAGGGAGATAACATGAAGTTATCTGCTAAAGATACAGGACTTCATGGTGCAAGTATTTACATGGATACGGTTAGTGTAGGGGCAACGATCAATACGATGATTGCTGCGGTTAAAGCGAATGGTCGTACTATTATTGAAAATGCAGCCCGTGAGCCTGAGATTATTGATGTAGCTACCCTCTTGAATAATATGGGTGCCCATATCCGTGGGGCAGGAACCAATATCATCATTATTGATGGTGTCGAAAGATTACATGGAACCCGTCATCAGGTGATTCCAGACCGCATTGAAGCTGGAACATATATTTCCTTAGCTGCTGCAGTTGGTAAAGGAATTCGTATCAATAATGTTCTTTACGAACACCTGGAAGGATTTATTGCTAAGCTGGAAGAAATGGGAGTGAGAATGACTGTATCTGAAGACAGCATTTTTGTCGAAGAGCAGTCTAATTTGAAAGCAATCAATATTAAGACAGCTCCTTACCCAGGCTTTGCAACTGATTTGCAACAACCGATTACCCCACTTTTACTAAGAGCGAATGGTCGTGGTACAATTGTTGATACGATTTACGAAAAGCGTGTAAATCATGTTTTTGAACTAGCAAAGATGGATGCGGATATTTCGACAACAAATGGTCATATTTTGTACACAGGTGGTCGTGATTTACGTGGAGCCAGTGTTAAAGCAACTGACCTGAGAGCTGGTGCAGCTTTAGTCATTGCTGGTTTGATGGCCGAGGGACAAACTGAAATTACCAATATCGAGTTTATCTTACGTGGTTATTCTGATATTATCGAAAAATTACGTAATCTAGGAGCGGATATTACACTTGTTGAGGATTAAACCGTAGAGGTGTTTATGAATATTTGGACCAAATTAGCAATGTTTTCTTTTTTTGAAACGGATCGCTTGTATTTGCGTCCTTTCTTTTTTAGTGATAGTCAGGACTTCCATGAGATAGCTTCGAATCCAGAAAATCTTCAATTTATTTTCCCGACTCAAGCAAGTCTGGAAGAGAGCCAATATGCGTTGGCTAATTACTTTATGAAGTCCCCTTTGGGGGTATGGGCTATTTGTGACAAGAAAACTGAAAAAATGATTGGTTCTGTTAAGTTTGAAAAGTTAGATGAAATTAAAAAAGAAGCTGAACTTGGCTATTTTTTGAGAAAAGATGCTTGGTCGCAAGGATTTATGACAGAGGTTGTTAGAAAAATTTGTCAACTTTCTTTTGAAGAAGTTGGCTTAAAACAATTATCCATCATTACCCACCTTGAAAATGAAGCTAGCCAACGGGTTGCTCTTAAGTCTGGATTCCGTTTGTTTCGTCAGTTTAAAGGAAGTGATCGCTACACAAGAAAAATGCGGGATTATCTTGAATTTCGGTATGTAAAAGGAGAATTCAATGAGTAAGCATCAGGAAATTCTAAGCTATTTGGAAGAATTACCAGTAGGTAAAAGGGTCAGTGTTCGTAGTATTTCCAACCATCTGGGAGTCAGTGATGGAACTGCCTATCGGGCCATTAAAGAAGCTGAAAACCGTGGAATTGTGGAGACCCGTCCTAGAAGTGGAACAATCCGCGTCAAATCCCAGAAAGTTGCTATCGAAAGATTAACTTTTGCTGAAATTGCTGAAGTGACCTCTTCTGAGGTTCTGGCTGGGCAAGAAGGTTTAGAGAGAGAATTTAGTAAGTTTTCAATCGGTGCTATGACCGAACAAAATATCTTGTCTTACCTTCATGATGGGGGACTCTTGATTGTCGGAGACCGTACCCGTATCCAACTGTTAGCACTTGAAAATGAAAATGCCGTTCTGGTTACAGGTGGATTTCAGGTTCATGATGATGTACTTAAACTGGCCAATCAAAAAGGGATTCCTGTTCTGAGAAGCAAGCATGATACTTTCACTGTCGCGACCATGATCAATAAAGCCTTGTCAAATGTCCAAATCAAAACGGATATTTTAACTGTTGAGAAGCTTTATCATCCAAGTCATGAGTATGGTTTTCTGAGAGAGACAGACACTGTTAAAGATTATTTGGACTTAGTTCGTAAGAATCGAAGCAGTCGTTTTCCAGTTATTAACCAACATCAGGTTGTCGTTGGAGTTGTAACTATGAGAGATGCGGGCGATAAGTCACCAAGTACCACAATTGACAAGGTTATGTCGCGTAGTCTATTTTTAGTTGGATTATCGACAAATATTGCCAATGTTAGTCAACGGATGATTGCTGAAGACTTTGAAATGGTACCAGTTGTTCGGAATAATCAAACCTTGCTTGGAGTTGTGACACGACGAGATGTCATGGAGAAGATGAGCCGTTCCCAAGTTTCGGCTCTACCGACTTTTTCTGAGCAGATTGGACAAAAACTTTCTTATCACCATGATGAAGTAGTGATTACAGTGGAACCCTTTATGCTTGAGAAAAACGGTGTTTTAGCTAACGGTGTATTGGCGGAGATACTGACTCACATGACCCAAGATTTGGTTGTGAATAGTGGCCGCAATCTCATTATCGAGCAAATGCTGATCTACTTTTTGCAGGCTGTTCAGATAGATGATATACTGCGCATTCAAGCACGGATTATTCATCATACGAGACGATCAGCTATTATTGACTACGATATTTATCATGGTCACCAGATTGTTTCAAAAGCAAATGTAACCGTTAAAATTAATTAGAAACTAGGAGAAAAAATGATAACATTAAAATCAGCTCGTGAAATCGAAGCTATGGATAAGGCCGGTGATTTTCTAGCAAGTATTCATATCGGCTTACGTGATTTGATTAAGCCTGGCGTAGATATGTGGGAAGTTGAAGAGTATGTCCGCCGTCGTTGTAAGGAAGAAAATTTCCTTCCGCTTCAGATTGGGGTTGACGGTGCAATGATGGACTATCCTTATGCTACCTGTTGCTCTCTTAACGATGAAGTAGCTCACGCTTTCCCTCGTCACTATATCTTGAAAGATGGTGATTTGCTCAAAGTTGATATGGTTTTGGGAGGCCCAATTGCTAAATCTGATTTGAATGTCTCAAAATTAAACTTCAACAATGTTGAGCAAATGAAAAAATACACTCAGAGCTATTCTGGTGGTCTTGCAGACTCATGTTGGGCTTATGCTGTAGGTACACCGTCCGAAGAAGTGAAAAACTTGATGGATGTAACCAAAAAAGCTATGTACAAGGGAATCGAGCAAGCTGTTGTTGGAAATCGCATTGGTGATATCGGTGCAGCCATTCAAGAATACGCTGAAAGTCGTGGTTACGGTGTAGTGCGTGATTTGGTTGGTCATGGTGTTGGCCCAACCATGCACGAAGAACCAATGGTTCCTAACTATGGTATTGCTGGTCGTGGACTCCGTCTCCGTGAAGGAATGGTCTTGACTATTGAACCGATGATCAATACAGGTGACTGGGAAATTGATACAGATATGAAGACTGGTTGGGCCCATAAGACTATTGACGGTGGACTATCTTGTCAATATGAACACCAATTTGTCATTACTAAGGATGGTCCGGTAATCTTGACTAGCCAAGGTGAAGAAGGAACCTATTAATAAAAAGTGAAAAGACTACTGGAAGTTTATTTTGATAAAAAATCCAGTAGATCTTTTCATAATAAAACGCATTGTATCATATTAGGGGCTGATATCATGCGTTTTTCTGATTTTAAGATTTTTTCCAACTCTGTTTGTAACCACATCATAACAAAGGGCCTAGGATTCAGAGCTCTCCTCCTATATACTATTAGTAAAGCAAAACTAGGGGAGAATATTTTAGTGTCGCAATCTATTGTTTCTGTAGAGGTTCCACAATATTGTCGTTTTGATTCTAAAAAGAGCAATGAAATTCTGTTTAACGTTCGTATTGCCAATCTTAAATTTACCTTTTTCATATTGAAGTATTGAGCTAGTTTATGAAAAAATTGAATGAAAGAGTTGAGTGTTTTAGAAACCTACAGTGTAGTATTCTAGTTTCAATCCACTATATTTTGCTACTCCCCGTAAAGTTTCTATTTTCCCTGAATTCTGATATAATAGAAATATTGACTTCAAGAGTAAGGAAGAGAAGATGAACGCATTATTGAATGGAATGAATGACCGTCAGGCTGAGGCGGTGCAAACGACAGAAGGTCCCTTGTTGATTATGGCGGGGGCTGGCTCTGGAAAGACCCGAGTTTTGACCCACCGTATTGCTTATCTGATTGATGAAAAGCTGATCAATCCGTGGAATATCTTGGCCATTACCTTTACTAATAAGGCTGCGCGTGAGATGAAAGAGCGTGCTTATAACCTTAATCCAGCCACTCAGGACTGTCTGATTGCGACCTTCCACTCCATGTGTGTGCGTATTTTGCGTCGCGATGCGGATCATATTGGCTACAACCGCAATTTTACTATTGTAGATCCAGGGGAGCAGCGAACTCTCATGAAACGCATTCTCAAGCAGTTGAACTTGGATCCTAAAAAATGGAATGAACGAACTATTTTGGGGACCATTTCCAATGCTAAGAATGATTTGATTGATGATGTTGCCTATACTGCTCAAGCTGGCGATATGTATACGCAAATCGTGTCCCAGTGTTACACTGCTTATCAAAAAGAGCTTCGTCAGTCGGAGTCGGTTGACTTTGATGATTTGATTATGCTGACCCTGCGTCTCTTTGATCAAAATCCTGATGTTTTGACTTACTATCAACAGAAATTCCAATACATCCACGTTGATGAGTACCAAGATACCAACCATGCTCAGTACCAATTGGTCAAACTCTTGGCTTCCCGTTTTAAAAATATCTGTGTTGTTGGAGATGCGGACCAGTCTATCTACGGTTGGCGTGGTGCTGATATGCAGAATATCTTGGACTTCGAGAAAGATTATCCTCAAGCCAAGGTTGTTTTGTTGGAGGAGAATTACCGTTCAACCAAAACTATTCTCCAAGCGGCCAATGAGGTTATTAAAAATAATAAAAACCGCCGTCCTAAGAATCTCTGGACCCAAAACGCTGATGGGGAACAAATCGTTTACTATCGTGCCGATGATGAGCTAGATGAGGCTGTATTTGTAGCCAGAACCATCGATGAACTTAGTCGCAGTCAAAACTTTCTTCACAAGGATTTTGCAGTTCTCTATCGTACAAATGCGCAGTCTCGTACCATTGAAGAAGCCCTGCTCAAGTCAAATATCCCTTATACAATGGTCGGAGGGACCAAGTTCTACAGCCGTAAGGAAATTCGTGATATTATTGCCTACCTCAACCTTATTGCTAATTTGAGTGATAATATTAGTTTTGAACGTATTATTAACGAGCCTAAACGTGGAATTGGCCCAGGTACTGTTGAGAAAATCCGTGATTTTGCGAATATGCAAGACATGTCTATGTTAGATGCTTCAGCTAATATCATGTTATCTGGTATCAAGGGTAAGGTATCTCAGTCTATCTGGGATTTTGCCAATATGATTCTAGATTTACGAGAGCAGCTAGATCACTTAACTATTACAGAGTTGGTTGAGGCTGTTCTAGAAAAAACAGGATACGTCGATATTCTTAATGCCCAAGCAACTCTAGAAAGCAAGGCTCGGGTTGAAAATATCGAAGAGTTCCTTTCTGTGACAAAAAACTTTGATGACACCTCTGATGTGGCAGAAGAAGAAACTGGTCTGGACAAACTGAGTCGTTTCTTAAATGACTTGGCCTTGATTGCCGACACAGATTCAGGTAGTCAGGAGACATCAGAAGTGACCTTGATGACCCTGCATGCTGCCAAAGGTCTAGAGTTTCCAGTTGTATTTTTGATTGGGATGGAAGAAAATGTCTTCCCGCTTAGCCGTGCAGCTGAAGATCAAGATGAACTAGAAGAAGAGCGCCGTCTAGCCTATGTAGGAATTACGCGTGCAGAGAAAATTCTCTATCTGACCAATGCCAACTCGCGCCTGCTTTTCGGTCGTACCAACTACAACCGTCCGACTCGTTTTATTAATGAAATTAGTTCAGACTTGCTTGAGTATCAAGGATTGGCCCGTCCAGCCAATGCAAGCTTTAAGGCATCATATAGCAGTGGTGGTCTTGCCTTCGGTCAAGGTATGAGTCTGGCTCAAGCTCTTCAAGACCGTAAACGTAGTGCCGCCCCAAGAACTATCCAATCAAGCGGTCTCCCATTTGGTCAATTTACAGCTGGCGCAAAATCAGCGTCTAGTGAGACAAATTGGTCCATTGGTGATATTGCCCTCCACAAGAAGTGGGGAGAGGGAACCGTTCTGGAAGTTTCAGGTAGTGGTGCTACGCAGGAATTGAAAATCAATTTCCCAGAAGTAGGTTTGAAAAAACTTTTAGCCAGTGTGGCTCCAATTGAGAAAAAAATCTAATTTTTCATCCTTCTCACGAATAATAAAGTGAGGAGGATTTTTATGTACAGTATTTCATTTCAAGAAGATTCATTATTGCCAAGAGAAAGACTGGCCAAGGAAGGAGTTGAAGCGCTCAGTAATCAAGAGTTGCTAGCTATTTTACTTAGGACAGGAACACGTCAAGCCAGCGTTTTTGAAATTGCCCAGAAAGTCTTGAGCAATCTTTCAAGCCTAACGGATTTGAAAAAAATGACCCTGCAGGAATTGCAGAGTCTGTCTGGTATCGGTCGTGTTAAGGCTATAGAGTTGCAAGCTATGATTGAATTGGGGCATCGTATTCACAAATACGAGACCCTTGAAATGGAAAGTATTCTCAGTAGTCAAAAGTTGGCCAAGAAGATGCAACAGGAATTAGGGGACAAAAAACAAGAGCACCTGGTGGCGCTCTATCTCAATACTCAAAATCAAATCATCCATCAACAGACCATTTTTATCGGTTCTGCCACTCGTAGTATCGCTGAGCCGCGAGAGATCCTTCACTATGCAATCAAGCATATGGCGACTTCTCTCATCTTGGTTCACAATCATCCTTCAGGAGCGGTAGCGCCTAGCCGAAATGATGATCATGTCACTAAACTTGTCAAAGAAGCCTGCGAACTGATGGGGATTGTCCTCTTGGACCATTTGATTGTCTCACAATCTAGTTACTTTAGTTACCGTGAAAAGACGGATTTAATCTAAAGTTCATTAACGACATAATCAAAGAGATTTTTATCCTTGGGACGATTTTCAAATAGAAATTCTGGATGCCATTGGACACCGAGAAAGGCGACATCATCCGTACTCATAACAGCTTCTATAATACCATCTTTAGGATCATGAGCCGCAATCTTTAAATTTGGTGCTAAATCCTTGATGCTCTGGTGGTGGAAGGAGTTGATATGGGAGATTTCTCCATAGATTTCTCGAAGAACAGTATTTGGTTCTGTCACCAAGCGTTGAGTTGTGTATTCGGCAGAACAATCCTGCCAGTGGTCTTCTATATCTTGGTACAAAGTTCCACCCATGGCAACGTTAAAAAGCTGAGTCCCACGACAGACAGAGAAAATCGGCTTTTGCTGTTTGATAGCTTCCTTGATGAGGGCTAGTTCGAATATATCTCTTTGAAGGTGGTAGTCATCGCTATCAATAGTTTTTGGTTCACCATAGAATTTTGGATCAACATTTTGCCCACCTGTCAAGATGAGCTTGTCAATCATACTGATATAGTGGCAGGCCATTTCTTGATCACCAATCGGTAGGATGATGGGAATCCCTCCAGCGTCTTTAACGCCTTCAACAAAGCCTTTTGCTGCGTAGCTCATCATGATGTCATCATCTGGATGAGTTTTTTCGTTTCCTGTAATCCCTATAACTGGTTTTTTCATAAAATGATTTTCGCTTTCTAATCCTCTTTTCTCATGAAATAGAGGAGGGTTTGGAGTTCACTTGTCAAATCGACATACTGAACGACCACGTCCTTTGGTAAATGCAGATGGACTGGTGAAAAACTGAGAATTCCTTTCACGCCAGCATCCACCAAGAGATTGGCAACCTCTTGTGACTTGACGCTGGGAACGGTCAGGATAGCAGTTTTGACATCAGCATCCTTGATTTTATCCTTGATTTGAGAAATTCCGTAAATGGGAATCCCATCAGGAGTTTGGCTACCGACTTCAGGATGGTCATCCAGGTCAAAGGCCATGATAATCTTCATCTTGTTACGCTCGTGGAAGCGGTAGTGGAGAAGGGCATGGCCCATATTTCCAATACCAACCAGCATGACATTGGTAATAGAGTTATCATTGAGTAAATCGGCAAAAAACGTCATCAGTTTTTTAACATCATAGCCAAAACCACGACGACCTAGTTCACCAAAATAGGAAAAATCCCGACGTACGGTCGCTGAATCAATACCGATAGCCTCTGCAATTTGCTTAGAGTTGGCACGTTCAATCTTTTCTGCATGAAATCTCTTAAAAATTCGATAGTAGAGAGAGAGTCTTTTCGCTGTAGCTTTTGGAATAGCAGACTGTTTATCTTTCACAAAATCACAACCTTTCTATTCTTCTATTTTATAGAAACATTGTGAAAAAATCAACAAAAACAAGAAAAAACTAAGAAAAATCTTAGTTTTGATGTAAAAAATCTGCATGTGATAGAAAACGGTAGAGGTCTCCGACCAGTCCTTGGTAAACTTCCTGCTCTTGAAAGGTCAAAGAAGTTACATAAAGTGTATCTGGCAGAGTCACACATCCTGATAGAGCCAGCATGAGAGCCTCGTAATCCTCATACTTGAGAGTGCGCTCTACATGATAGCTGTCCTTATAGGTCAGTTCAAACATATGGGACCTATCTTTCCGATTTTGTGAAGACACCACGTTCTACCAAGCTATCCATGAGGAAATAGAATTTTTCCTGATGAATGTGGTGGTCTTCTGATTTGAAAATATCAACCAGACGAAGGCCAAACTTGTCAGTGATATTGATTTTAGCCCCTGTAAGTTCCTTGTTAATGATGATTTTGAGTTGGAATCCTTCACCGCTGTTTGGCACTTTTTCCAAAAGGCGAGTCAGTTCATAGTTACCAACTTTTGTCTCAAAAAAGGTGTTATCTTTGAGGGTGAATTTTTTAACAGAAGGGCTAAGAGTGTAGTCGTAACGACAATTTTTTAACTGAATGGTTTTTTCAAATGCCATATGGCTAACCTCCGATAATTTCTTTTAAGTTTTTTGCGAGGGTTTGTAGGTCTTCAACGGTATTTTGTGGCGACAAACTGATACGAACGGATTCCTTCAAGCGTTCTGAATTTGCTCCGTACATAGCTTCAAGAACATGGCTGGATTGGACAATGCCTGCCGTACAGGCTGAGCCAGTAGAGATTGAAATTCCAGCTAAATCTAGACGAAGGAGTAAGAGGTCGTTTTTCTGGCCAGGAAATCCAATATTGAGGACATAAGGGAGATGATGGTCTCCTCTGTTCAAGTAATATTGAATACCCTCTAGCTCTGCCAGAAAGGCAGTTTCTAGATTTTGTACATGTTGAAAATGTTCTTCTTGCTGTTCTAGGTCCTCTTTTAGGGCTGCAATCATGCCTACGATAGCAGCTAAATTTTCAGTTCCTGCACGTTTTTTCTGTTCTTGGTCTCCGCCATGTAGATAGGAATCAAAATCCATGCTAGATGCGTAGAGAAAGCCGATTCCCTTAGGACCATGGAACTTGTGGGCAGAAGCAGTGAGAAAATCAATGCCCAATTCTTCTGGGTGTATAGGGATTTTACCAATAGCCTGAACTGCATCGACATGATAGGCGGCTGGGTGTTGCTTGAGTATTTGGCCAATTTCAGCAATGGGCAGTAGGTTTCCAGTCTCATTATTGGCAAACATGGTAGAAACCAAAATCGTATCGTCACGTAAGGCCTCTTGAATTTGCTGGGCTGTGATTTCTTGATTTTCTGGTTGAATAATGGTTGCTTCAAACCCAAAGTGTTGAACCAAGTAATCAATGGTTTCAAGGACAGCATGGTGTTCAATGGCAGTTGTGATGATATGTTTTCCTTGTTCTTGGTGACGAAGGCAGTAGCCAATGATAGCAGTATTGTTGCCTTCAGTCCCACCAGAAGTGAAAAAGATATGTTGAGGTTTTGTCCCCAGTAACTGGGCTAGTTCCTGACGGGCTTCTCGTAAGAGTTTACCAGCTTGACGACCATGACCATGAATACTAGAAGGGTTGCCGTAGGTTTCTTGCATCACCTTGGTCATAGCTGAAATAGCAACTGCTGACATAGGAGTTGTCGCAGCATTGTCCAAATAAATCAAATAATCACCTTATTTCTTTTTGTTGTAGGCAAAGAGTGGGCTGACTGGTTTTCTTTCGTGGATACGGACGATGGCATCACCAATTAACTCACTAGCAGTGATGTAGCATACGTTTTTAGGAGTTTTTTCTTTTGTTGCTACTGAATCAGTCACAAGAATTTCTTTAATCTTAGTATTGTCAAGAAGTTCAGCAGCTCCTTCGACGAAGAGACCGTGGCTAGAAACAGCATAAATTTCTGTAGCCCCTTCACGTTCAACGATTTTAGCAGCTTCAGAGAAGGTACGTCCTGTGTTAAGAATATCATCAATCAAGATGGCTTTCTTACCTTCAACATCACCAATAATGTAACCTTCGTTACGAGTTGCATCGTCTTGAGGGTAATCGATAATGGCGATAGGAGCATCAAGATACTCAGCCAAGCTACGAGCACGTTTGACACCTGAATTTTTAGGGCTGACGACAACAACATCTGAGCCAAGGAGGCCCTTATCGCAATAGTGTTTTGCAAATAGGGGAACAGTGAAAAGATTATCCACTGGAATATCAAAGAAACCTTGAACCTGAACGGCATGCAAATCAAGAGTCAGGATACGATCAACCCCAGCCTTAACTAGCATATTAGCAACTAGTTTAGCTGTAAGTGGCTCACGTGGTGAAGCAATGCGGTCTTGACGTGCATAGCCAAAATATGGAAGGACAACGTTGATACTGTGGGCACTTGCGCGCACACAAGCGTCGACCATGATAAGCAATTCCATTAGGTGGTTGTTAACAGGGAAACTTGTTGATTGGATGATGTACACATCATAACCACGGACACTTTCTTCGATATTTACTTGGATTTCTCCGTCTGAAAATTGACGTGATGATAGTTTTCCAAGTGGGACACCAACAGCTTGGGCAATTTTCTGTGCAATCTCTTGGTTAGAGTTGAGTGCGAAAAGTTTCATGTTTTTTCTATCTGACATTATAGACCGTCCTCTGTAAACTTTATAAATCCTAGTGATATTTGCCTTACATATATGAACTGGGATTTTTGTATTTTTATCTTTTCTATTTTACCAAAAAATGGAGATTATTTCAGCTATTTTTCATACTTTTGACAAATCGAACCAATTTTGAAGGAGCTTTTTGATAGGAAATCTGATTTTTCTCTAAAAATTGTTGGAAATCCTGTTTGCCTTGCTCGTGATTTTCCACTTCAAGCTCCAATTCGTAATCCGTCATATCAAAGTATTGACTTTCATCCAGAGCCATGAGACCGATAGCTGTTTGCATTTCATAGCGAAGCGTTGTTAGACAACCAAGAACCTGCCATTCACTAGTTTGGATACCATGTTTAGCCAATTCATCAAGAACCAGCCCTTGAGGAAGTTCTTCCTTACTCAGATAGTTCTCAGCATCTTTTAGTTGCAATTTTTGGTTGTATTCCATGTTCCCAACACTTTGTGGGACTTTGAGTGTCAATTCTGCCCAGTCTTCAAAGGTTCGAATGCGCATAGCAACTTTCTTTTCTCGCAGCTCAAAATCAGGTGTGTCGATGTAGTAATTTTTTTGAAGAACAGAAGTGACACCTGTGAACTGGTCTTTTAGACGATCATACTCATCTTTTTTCAAGAGTGTTTTCAATTCAATTTCTAAATGTTTCATTTTTCTTACCTTTTCTTTATCTATGAAAGCGGATTATGGTATAAACTGCTCACGGTTTCCTAGTCCCTTGAAATCAGTGGTTTTATAGTGTATATCTAAAAGTGAATACGAGATTGAATACGGCATGACTTTTAGCTGGAGCGGATGAAATCCATGAGTTGATCGACGACTTCAAAACGTTGATTATCATTGATGTGGGTATACATATCAAGGGTGGTTTGAACATTGTTATGACCTAATCTGTCCGAAATGATTTTAGCTGTAACACCTGCTTCAAAGAGGAGAGAAGCGTGTGTGTGCCTGAAACCGTGAGGAGTGATTTTTTTGACATCCTTATGTTCACAAAAGAATCTTCTAAGTCTCTCTTTCACAGCTGAAGGAGAAATCCATCCTCCGAAACTATTCGTAAAGATATAATTCGAATCATGTTTGTAAGGTACGCCAGCCCGAAAATATTCTTTTATCTGCTGACGCTTCCAGATTTTTAATATATTTAGAGTTTCATCATCTAAAGTGATAACCCTCTTACTCATTTTGGTTTTAGGGCCCTGAACAGTTTGTTTTTTATTAACAACGACAGCTGTTCGAGAAATGCTTAATCGTTTATTTTCAAAGTCAACATCTGACCACATGAGCCCAAGAGCCTCACCACATCTCAAACCAGTAAAAGCTAGTAAGTGATAAAAGGTATACTCTACAGGCTTACAATCTACTCTGCAAACTTTAAGAAACTCCGTTAGCTCCTGTTTTGTATAGTGGTTCTCTTTGGCCTTTAAGGGTCTATTTTTAGGCTTGATAATCTTGTCTAAGGGATTTAACTTAATGATGTCAAGAGAAACGGCATACTTGAAAATACGGCTGATTACAGAGTAGTAATTAGCATAGAGGATATAGCGATTACTTAACTGGATAGCAACCTTTTGACAATAAGCTACACTGATCTGCTGGATTTTCATATCTGTAAAATACAAGTCAATCATAACATCAAGTTTTTTCTTAACGTTCTGATAGGTTGTTGGTTTCACAGTGCTCTTATAGCTATCAAGCCATAACTCAGCAACTTCAGCGAAAGTAGGGTTCTGAAAATCTTCATTGTTTGAAAAACCGTTCTCTTCAACATCTAAGAGAAGGTCACGTTCGGCAGCCTTTGCCTCTTTAATGGTTTTAAAACCACGTCTTGTTGTGCGTTTTTCTTTTCCAGTAGCAGGGTCTATGCCCAAATATGTTTGAAAGAGATATCTAGTCTCTCCTTTTTTTGTGATGTATTTTTTTATCATAAAAAAGTCCTTTCTTTTCGATTGCTTGCCCGCATAGTTGAAAAGGTGTAGAACTTATGATAAACTATAGTTGTATTTTTTTATCATCCTTTCCATTGCTTGCTTGATGGAAAGTTGAATCCTCACACTCAAAGTTTGGCGATGGAGAGTGTGGGGATTTTTTGTTGTCTTTTTTACTCTAGACCTGAGCTGATTTTAGAAGTCAACAAGAAAGAACCGTCGTCTTGTTTTGAAAACGAAAGAATAACGCTCTTATATTTGCTACCAGTAGAAGTGTATGATACTGTCTTACTGTCGTGGTCATTTACTGAACTAGTTGTTACATTGTTAGGTTCTCCGTGAACGCTAGCAACGTCATCGTAGTTAGTTCCACCGGCTCCATAGTTGATAATATCGCCAACTTGAAGCGCATCAAACTGTTCTTTTGTCCAGTTAAATTTAGCATCTTCCTCTTTTTGAGATGATTCGATAGAAGAACTTACAGAGCTAACCGTCTCTTCAACGTTTTTACCTAGTTCTTTCAATGATTTAGCGTACATTGCTTGAGTTACTAATACAATAGCAATAGACACGACTGCTAGAACCGTCCCAATAATAGCTAGTGTTTTTGGTCTTTTTCGATTTACTGCAAAACCAATTAAACCGAAGATAAGAGCTAAAATAGCCAAAATGAATGAAAAATTATTGATGATAGGCATCCATGAGCCAAGTAGAGCAATTGCTCCAAAAATAATAGCTAAAATACCTAAAACTTTGCGTTCTTGTTTCATAATGAAACCTCTCTATCAGCTTTTAGTGTGGATCAGTTATTGCACATATTTTTATTTCTGTTTTTTACATGCCAACTATTTCCAAAATGGAAACAGTTGGCAGCTCGTCAGATAATAAAATAAGGTGTACCTCTTAGAAGTACACCAGACGATTTTATCCTTGACGAACAAGGCTTTTTTACATTCTTAGTGTATTTCTTTTTTTAATTTCTGTCAAACGTCAACTTATTTTAACGACTTATGTTTACTAGAATATGAAAAGAAAAGTAGCCGTATCAAATACGGCTACCATCACGATATGGATCTAAAATCCAAACCTAAACTTTATGGAGCTAAACTCCTGATAGCTGTATTGTAATATAATTTTCAAAAAATATCAATTTTGCACAATAGACTTCTTGGATATGGGGGACTATTGCCGAGTGCGGGGATTTTTTATATCACATTTGATAATAAAAGAGAATTTTCTAAGATATCTTTATGAGATAACAATATTATTTTATCTTTGCTATTTTCGTTAAATACCGCTAGGGTTTCTGCCACTTTATCAAATCTATGGTGTATATCGTCGACTACAGCAATATATTCAACGTTATCTTTATGGTTCTGTAAAATACGTGTATCCATTGCGAGTAATTTAGCCCTGTTGAGATCATTTCCGTTTGAAATAGTCCTTACAAGTCTTTCTTTTTTGATTGTGGGAATTGCGAAGTCAAATTGCACAGTTATCCCCTCTTTACCTGAATAAGACGGCCTTCTTGTAAAAAGAACCTCTCTCTGTACTAAGGTGTTTTCTATTTCGTCATGGAAAACATTTTTAATTGTTGTATCTCGTAAGACTATCATATCATTCACCTGCATAATAGTTTGGAGCAACCGTTGCTTTGCAAGTGGGAATTTTTCGAGGCTGGTTGTGATAAACAACTCTCCATTTTCAGCTCTCGTACCTAAATTGTTTACGATTGTATTTAGTAAGTTATTTTTGTATGTTGAACGATTTGAGAAACTAACGCCGTGACTTTTTAAATTGTTAATGGTCCATCCGTCATCTGTGAGTGTGACCCTACCATCTGATAAAAACTCAGCATATAGGATGATATGATCAAAATCATTATCTAAAAACGGTGTTCTAATTTCTACTATATTTTTCTCTAGATCATTGAACTTATACTCTTTTAATAACCAATCAAAATATATATTTTTTAGTGTATTTGAGTTATTCATCATCAGCCTCCGTCTTGATATGTGTATATTTGATGAATTCAGAAAATACGTCCACAATGTGAGTTAAATTAGGGAAGTCAGAATCTTCAAGCGGGATAGCAACTCTATCCTTTTTATCGTAGTGATTGGAGTATATATGAATGTGATTCCCCTCTACAATTGAGTCATCAGGATTCACATGTCTATTAGATGGATTAATGTCTACCCTAACTAAATGATTATGGGAATTTTTAAATCTAATATGAATGCTGTAGCGCTCAGGATTCATCCTTCCTCTGTATATGTGAAGTATATATTGAATGTCATCATCATCAATAATAGCTTCGTCTATATCTATTTTACCAAATAAAGACGAGATTGTAGTATGGATTTCATTAAAAGAAAGTTCGTTTTTTGGGTACTTCAGTTTGTTAATTAATTCTTGTACCTGCTGATCATTTAAGTCGTTGTAATTCATTTTTTCCTTACTCCCCTCTATACACCCCGACTACTGCATAGATCTTGATGTGTGTGTCTTCGGCTGGTGGGAAGTCTAGGGTGATGTCTTCGTACTTGTCATTGAGTGATACCAGGCGTAAGCGTCCGTTTTCGGTATAGATCTTCTTAAAGTAAGAACGGTCTCCGTATGCGATAACTGCTAGGTCTCCGTTGTAGGTGGTCAGTCCTTTGTCTACTAAATAAAGAATATCTCCGTCTTGGTAGTCAGGCAGCATGGAGTCTCCGCTGACCTTAGTCGCAATGTCGTGACGTGGTGGTTGCTCGTCAACCTCTATAGTCTCTCTATCTATATCGTCGTAACCGAATCCATAGTTAAATCCAGAAGCTGCTGCCGTCTCAGATACAACCTCAACTTGATACAAGCTGATAACTTCCGACACTTCGTTTATCTTCGTTTCTTCTTCGTTTTGCTCTGTGTACATCTCGCCGTTTGCGTCTTGACTCTTCAGAAGCTCGTCAGACGTCCGTAGCACGATTCTTTTATTATCTGGGGTTAATTGTACTACCTTGTCCGTTATCTGCTGTGTGAGCGAATCTGGGGACGTTGTGGGGGTGGTAACTTTAGAAAGACTAAATAGTTGTTGTGGCTCAACTTCGAGAGCAGCAGCATAAATTCTAATATCTGTTTCGTCTAATTGTCGTTTGCCGTTTTCATGATTGGATATAGTATTTTGTTTAAAACCAGTCAACTGTGACAATTCGTTTTGTGTCATTTTCTTAGATTTTCTGATTTCTTTAATAGAATTACCTAGTATATTCATAAACATTTCCTTTCTCTACCTATAATATATCACAATGAGATAAAAAAATAAATAAAAAAATCTCAAAAAGTGATAAAAAATCATTGACTTATATCTCAAAATGAGATATAATAGTCTTGTAAGGTTGAGAAAGGCAATCTTAAGACAAGGAAAACAACAGAAAGGATGGACTAAATGAAAAAGCACAAAAAGAAAAGACTTACCAATGAAGTCAAGATCGGTTTGATAATAGCCCTCATCAATCTAATCTCTGCACTGGTAAATCTTATATCAAAACTCTTCTAGGAAGAGAGTGGAAGGGGCGAAAGCCCCAACCACTATTGTGTAATTTCATTATAGCACAAGGTAGAAAAAATGCAAAACAAAACCGCTAAATTTATCACTTGGTCTTTGATTGCCTTAACTATTCTAGTTATCATTATTACTTGGCTTATATAAGAGAGGAGAATTATTGTTGACAAATAAAGAGAAAATACGTTCTCAATTTCTTCTTCCTAAAATTCGATTAAGGGAAGAACGTAGAAAAAGAGAGCTTACTACGTTATACATGGCGGACTTGATTGGGTTAAAAAATCGTCGTCAGTATGAACTTAAAGAAAAAGGTCAGTTTCCTTTTCAGGATTATGAAATGGCAATTATTGCTAATAAATTCGGAATGAGTGAAACTGACTTATTCTTCAGTTGAAAATATCTCAAAAAGAGATAAAATAAACAAAAGTCAAAAAGGTCAAACTTTTTCAAAATCGATAGAATAATTCTATCAAAACTGTTGACAAGTACCAACAGTTTTGAAAAGACCTATTAGTAGAAAGGAAAAAGTCAATGTATGGAGCGAAAATGAGGGAGCTGAGAACGGCTCAAAAGCTGGGCTTGCGTGAGCTTGCCAAGCGAACTTTGATAGACTACACGACCTTGTCTCGGATCGAGAACGACCTGAAGGCGGTGACGCTATCGCAGGCGGTGGTCATCGCCAAGGCGCTAGGGTGTAGGGTAGAAGATATGTTGTAGGAGGAAATACTATGAACAACGCAGCGCAAAAAGTAACACGGATTGACAGAGATGCCTGGGAGATCGCTACGGAGCTGGCGAACGAGTACGGCGTATCTATTTGTCACATCATCAGTGAGAGCGTCCGCTACTGTGCAGAGAATGCCGAGTTTAAGGAGATGGACGTTGTCGTTAAACGGTTGGTAGTCGGCAGTAAGGTGCTGGAGTAGGAGGGGAAGAGATGAATGCAAATGTAAATGTATTTTATGAATTAACTTGTAAAGACTTGAACGAAGCGATTGACGCAAAAAATAAAATCATCGCCAATACACTTGACGATGAAACTGTTGAGATAAAAATTGAATTCTTACGTGATGTTTGAACTGTAAAATCGCTCGGAGATGGTTCTATCGTAGATCGCGTAATAGAGCCATGGTCGATTGTCTGATAGCTGTAGCTGGAGAATCGCTTTTATTGCTCTCGTTTACAGTGTAGAACATTGCAGATGCCAATGTAGCATCAAGTACAAACTTGTCTATATATTTGTGTTTCTTGCTATCGGAGTAAGTAATTGTCAGTGTAATTCGACCTTTATAATCTGGGTCTATTGATGATGTAAATTTTTGTCCTGGGGCAATCATATTTCCGATAAGTGAGTTGAAGCGGTGTACAGAATTCAATGGATCCAATTCGCCATCTATCTGAATATTATCTATATATGCTGGAGTTTGGCCAAAGTTTTTAAAAACAAAGGTACGTTGTTGATTTTTAACTGCATAGACATCTACATAAACATTAATATAAGGCTTTGCCATATCCTCTGTAGCTTTCTTTGTTTGCCAGAGTGAAATGGTATTAAAAACAAAACCGATAACTGCAATTATTACTGTGATATAGAGTGTCCAAATCTGGACATTATCATTGGTGATTTGTGGCATTAGATCACTTCCTTTCTGCTTTTATTATAGCAAAAAGGAGAGAAAAATAGAAAGGAGAGGAAGAGATGGCAAATAAGGAATTTAAAAATAGTTACTCAGTGAATCTACAACGTACAGAGAAGCTAAAATAGCGTGTGAGAAGCTATTTAGACAAGTCAGCCATGAGATAGAACTCAGAGCGCTGGAAAGTAATACAGTTTGACAAGAACGCAAAAAAGCACCTGACGAAGTCAGGCGCATACTAAAACAATTTAAACCATTATATCACAAAAATGCTTGCCCGCATAGTTGAGAGGATGTAGAAAATGGAAGGTATAACGTTACAATTACGATTAGACGGCGAAAGTGCTGAATTGTTCACAAATCAATTATTGGCTTTTGCTGAAAAGCAGGTCAAGGAGCAGTTAGAGAATGATCGTATGCCAATCAATCAACAGGCTTTGATGAAGAAGTTTGGCTTTACTCATGCCTATATTAAGAAATTAGAACGTAAAGGGTTAAGATTTCGTAAGCAAGGGAAAGATATTATGTACGATGTCAATGATGTTTATGAAATTTTGGAATTAGAGAAAGAAGTACGAAAATTAAGAGCGTAAGGAGATAGAAAAATGTTTGAACCACCGATTTTAGACCAGTTGATGGGTGTTGGAGCCTTGCTGCTTGGATTTGCAGGGGCTTATCGTCATATCAAACTGCAAGAAAAACGAGAGGAAGAAGAGAGACGAGAAGAGCAAGAATTTGCGTCTATGATTATCCAAGTGCGTAATCATGCATACGAACGTGGTAGAGAGGACAAATGGCAAGAAATTCGCAAGAATATTCGTCGTCCGTTCAAGGGCTTCACCTACGACAATGAACCGCCTGTAGGCTTGCGTCCAGAGCCGTTAGGCTTACCAGAACCTAAACAGTCTGCAATCAGACTTTTGTCATGAGGAGGGCAGGAAATGGAAGAATTGATTGAATGGCTATTCTGGCATGAGAGAGTGAATAAAGAAATGATGTCGTCTGATGAAGAAAAATCTGATTTCGAAATATATTTAGAGGACGAGAACAGGAAAATTTCACTTATCAAAGAATACCTAACCGACTATGGAAAACTAGCAAAGGACTATCGTGATGTGGTCTCTGAGAATAAACTGCTAAAGGTTGAGAAGATGGCGCTAGAAGGCAGGTACATCTATGAGGATATGCGGATGAAGTACCGCGCTAACCGTAGGAAATGGGGTGTGAAATTATGGCGTTAAAAAACAAGCGGTATTTCTGGATCCAGCTTGCTCAGGACTTCTTTAAGTCAAAGGAGATGAAACTACTTCGCAAGATTGCTGGCGGAGATACACATACCATCATTTATCTCAAAATGATGTTAATTAGCTTGGAAGACGGAGGGCATATTTACTACGATGGATTGGCTGACAATCTAGCTGAAGAAATCGCTCTTGTCATTGACGAAAATGTCGAAGATATTAAAATTACATTGATTTTTTTAGAAAGCAAAGGATTGTTGACTAGAAAAAATGACAGGGACTATTTCTTAGAGCAAGTTCCTGAGATGGTTGGGAGTGAAACAGCAACTGCCAGAAGGGTTCGCAAGTTTCGAGAGAACAAACAGGTGTTACATTGTAACACCGATGAAACAAAGTGTAACGGAGATATAGATATAGATAAAGAGATAGATATAGAGATAGAGAAAGATATAGATAAAAATAAAAATAAAAATAAAAATCCAGTCGAGCTCATCGTGGAAGAATATCAATCTCGTATTGCTCCGTTAGATGGAACTCAATTTGAAATCTTGAAAGAGTTCATCACTTTGGATGGAATGGAAGCGAAAGTTGTTCTGAAAGCAATTGGTTTTGCTGCTGACAATGGTAAACGGAATTTTAGTTATATTAAAGCAATTTTGACGAATTGGAAAAAAGACGGAGTCTTGACGATTGCAGCAGTCGATGAACGTGAGCGAGCCTACAAAGAAAGTAAAATCAAGGGTCAGTCAGGGAATCAAAAATCAAATGTTCCTGAATGGTCTCAACCTAACTATGTGAATACCACGAGCGAGGAGGACAAGGAAGAGCTTGAAAAACGGAAACGTGAATTACTTGAAAGGCTTGAAAATAGAGGTGGCTGATGTTTATTTTAAGACATGGGACAAGAGAGGATAAGCCCTTTCTGATGTCCGCAGTTATCGGAGTGACTGGTTTGGACATTTCATATTCTGAGGAGAAGAAAGCCATGCGGTTTGTTTCTCGTGGGGCAGCCGTACAGGTTGGTAAGGCATTGAGGGGTTGCTTTGGGAACTTTTACCCTGTTGAGGTGGAGTGATGAAAGATATCAGAATACTAGATGCGTGTTGTGGCTCTCGAATGTTTTGGTTTAATAAAAAGGAACCACACACAACATACATGGATAGACGTGAAGAGGAATTTGAGATTCACAAAAAGAAAATCAACGTTAAGCCAGACATTGTTGCAGATTTTCGAGATATGCCATTTGATGATGAAACATTTAACCTTGTTGTATTTGATCCGCCACACCTTTTATGGGCTGGCCAGAAATCATTCATGCGTGCGCAATATGGACAACTAGACTTGTTGACTTGGAGATTAGATTTACAACAAGGTTTTGAAGAATGTTTTAGGGTTTTGAAAACAGGAGGAACACTTATTTTCAAGTGGTCTGATGCTCAAGTAAATGTTAAGGAAATTTTGGAATTAGTCCCACAACAACCACTTTTTGGGCAACAGCGTGGGACAACTCACTGGATGGCTTTTATGAAATTTTAGGAGGTATTGATGTTAAATCTTTACTTCGTCTATAACGGGCACTGCAAGTTTTTCCTTGGGAGGTTTGACAATGTCGATGATCTCATTGAGCAAATGGAAGATCATCAGTGGGCTTTCTCGGCTATCACTCATCCAAGGTTTCAGAAGCACATTGGTCAGCGGACGACACGGTTTGACTATGGTGCGAAGGATTGTTACTATTTAGCGACTTTTTCAGGAGGAGAAGAAAATGATTGAACTTATTAAAGAATTTGGAATGGCGATTCTGTGGTTATTTCTCGGCTACTTAATAGGGGAACGTGCAGCAAGAAAGGAAAAGAAAGATGATCAATAACGTTACATTGGTAGGGCGCTTAACGAAAGACCCTGAATTAAAATATACGCCGTCGAATGTGGCGGTTGCTACCTTTACTCTGGCGGTCAATCGGAACTTCAAGGGAGCAAACGGCGAGCGAGAGGCGGACTTCATCAACTGTATGATGTGGCGCAAGCAGGCGGAACTGTTCGCAGAATGGTGCAAGAAAGGCAATCTGGTCGGTGTGACAGGGCGCATCCAGACAAGGAATTATGAGAATCAGGAGGGGCGCAGGGTCTATCTGACTGAGGTGGTCGCAGATGGTTTTGAGCGACTTGAAAAGCGTGATGATACTGCTAACCGTTCGAACATTGAGGAACAAATGCCAGGATACGCCCTTGAAGAAGATGATTTTCCGTTTTAGTGGGAGGTGTTTGGTTGAAGTATGACAAACAGGCTGAGATTGAAGGACTGAAACGCACAATCGAGCAAAACGAAGAGAAGATAATCGAGTATTCGAAACCGTGCGATGCACGCAAGAGACGGATTAGAGCGCTGGAGCGCGATTTGTTGAAGAAAAAGAATAAAGAATTAAGACAGAAAGTAGAGGAGTTGGAAGATGATGGAAGAGTTAAAGCAAAAAGTTAATGAAGTATACAACTGGACGGTAGAAGACGGGAAACCCAAACCTCCCAAGCAAGATTTACCACAAGCGGTAAAAGACCGGGCGGATTATTTCTGGGAAATGACAGAAGATGGCATGACGTTTATGGGAGTGATGGAATGTATCTTCGCTGATGAAAGACCTAAAGAATACGATTTGGGAGCTACCAAGGATTGGTTGCCAAAATCTAAGGAGTTTGATGATTGGATTAGCTATTCGCCAAGCATGGCTCAGGTAGTTATTGCAGTTTATTTGATTTATGGAGGAAGCTAAGATGAAACTTAAGGAATTGATTGATTATTGTAACGTCTTAAAAGAAAGTAAAAGTAGGTTTATCAATTGTATTGATGTAGACAGAATCATCGATACAATCAAACAACTAGACGAACCAGAAAAAGTCAAAGTTCCGCAGTGTGTTCATAAATATATTCAAGAAGCAAAAGAATATAATTGGGACTTACAAGATTTAATGAAGTCTATAGATGATGAAGATAGTGAGGACCTTCAAAGATGGTTTTATCACGAATGCAATCAAGAAACACTTGCTCGTGCATGGCTTGACGGCTACGATGTCGAGGAAGAGAAGCGGTATCGGGTAAAGATGAAAGGTATCGTAAACGCACTGAGCTTTTTGAGCTATCACAAAAATGCTGATATATGGACGGTCACAGATAAAAATAATTCAGACGGACACAGAGCACATCACACCTGTAAAGAACTAGAAGAAGCTGGATTTGGATGGGTTTTCAATTGTGAAGGTGTTGAGATTGAGGAGGTTGAGTGATGGAAGAAATGAAAAGAGAGTTTGCAGGTAAATTGTACAGAAAAGCTTGTGAAATTGCAGAGTTTTATGAAGAGCAAATGGATAGTGAAGACGATGACGAAGTATTTGATATTGAAGAGTGTTTGGTAGAGTTATGTCAGCTAGTTTTTGACGAAATGATTTTTTGTCAAGCGGCAGTATCGAGAACATACTTCGCAACATTGCCAACAGACAATCTTTATATTATGAGTGAAGCAAGAAAAGAATTGCCTTTTAAACCACAGCAGGAGGTCACAGATTGAAAAGATTTATCGCAATATGGATATTATTATCTGCTGGACTAAACATCTGGCAGATGGACAGGATTCGAGATTTAGAAGAAAAGAAGCCGATGGTTATCTATAAGGCTGATAACGCAGGCGCTGAGATATTTGGCAAGGTCCTTGAGAAAGGACGGCACGGGAAGCTATACATGCTTACTATACGTGACTACGGGGTGTTCGTGGTTACGAAGGACGTGTATGAGAAAGTGAAAGTTGGGGATGAGGTGATGTTATGATACCAAAATTTAGAGCGTGGGATAGACTGCGAAAAGAAATGAATTACAAAGTCATGGTAGGCAATTGTGACACAGATGATGAAAACTGGACTTGTCCTGTCATTTGGATTGAAGATAGAAAAAAGTGGTTACATTTTGATGATTATGACTCTATCATGCAATCAACAGGACTCAAGGATAAGAACGGCAAAGAGGTCTTTGTCGGAGATATTATCAAATGCACAAGAGGATGTCCACATGAAGTGTATTTAGAAAAAGAATATGGTGGTACATTCATAGGTGGAATGCCAGCTGTATACCTAAAAGACTTGGGAGAAGGATATGCGTGGACTGAGCATGAAGAAGTCATCGGCAACATCTACGAAAACCCTGAATTTTTGGAGGAATAAAAAATCCCAATCCATAAGGACTAGGCTTCGAAGATGAAGTTGTAGAGTTGGACAACCTTCTGAAAACTGGTTGTATCCATGGTTGTGATTTTTTGAGCCCTGCGCTCTCTAAAGTCAAAAGTATAGAGTTGGAGTGGATTGACAGAGCCATCTACCTTATTGGAACGCACTGGAACGAGCAGACCTTGTTCTTCTAGTCTGTTTTGACCGTGTGTAATAGGGCATACAGCCACAAATCCAGTCCGCTCCGAATATTCTCTACGAGAGACGACAATAGCAGGACGGCGTTTCTGAATCTCACGCCCAACAGACGGGTCAAAGTCAATCCAGATGATGTCCTGTTTTTCTGGAATGTAATCATATTTCGCTGTCAAGGAATTTTACCCCCTCGAAGTCATCTTCCATGCGTAGGTCTGCATCGCCGCTAAATGGGTCTGGAATTTTTGGAGCTAGGACAATGACATTATCTACACCCTTGTAGACAAACATTTCCTGACCTTCTGGAACGTTGAGTGTTTTGGGAATGGTCACAGTGACAGAGTTCCCAACCTTACGAGTTTTAACAGTATTCATTTGTTTCTCCTTTATTTAGTATACATACAGTATACACCTAAAAAGGGAGCAAGGCAAGAAAAAAGCCAGCACAGCTGACTTCTCGTGTTATAGTTTCGCATAACTATTATATCATGAGGAGGAGTTCGTGTGCAAATAGAGTTATTGGATATCATCGATGAAAAGAAGACAAGAAAGGAAGCTATCAAAGTCCTTAAAAAATACAGTCGTCTGAGACGGATAGCTGGAGAAGAATACGCTCCAAAAATAACAATATCCTACTCGCTTGAACCAAAATCATCAAGTGGTCAGACAAGTAAGCAGGTAGAAAGCATGGTCTTGCGTAGAGTATCAGCTCAGCAGGACCTAGAACTAATCGCTAAAGCAATCAACAATCTTTCTGATATGGAATACACACGTATCCTAATCGAACGATATTGCAGGAAGAAAAGGAGGGAAGACTACAGTATTTATTCAGAACTAGGCTACTCATCCAGTGAGTATTATCGGATATTAAACAAAGCTCTTTTAGAGTTCGCGGAGTCCTATCAAGCAAGCAACCTTCTGGTTTACAAGTGATTTCTGGGAAAATCTTGGGAAAAATCTGGGAAAATCTTGGGAGAATTGGAACGGAAAAAGGTGCTAAAATAGTATTATCCAATGATTGGCAACGAACAGTCATGAGGACTCCTAAAAATATAGAGGTTTCGACCTCTTAGACAGTAAGGACAGGTTAGCAGGTTGTTTGGGTCTCCTTGAAACTTTTACCAAGCGTGCGTTTTACTGCTAGACCAGCTGGTTCAATTCCAGCTACTGTCATATTCAATGCCACGACTAGTGGCTTTTTATGTAGAAAGGAGAGGTACATGAAGAAAGTAGAACCAATTCGTGATTTAGACGATATCGAACGAATGAAAAATTATTTAAAATCAAAAAGTGAACGAAACTATATTCTCTTTTTATTTGGGATATACTCAGGTTTACGAGTAAGCGATATTGTTCCTCTCCAAGTAAAACATGTTACCCAAGACAGAATAGAAATAAAAGAGAAAAAGACAGGGAAAGTAAGAAGGTTCGCAGTTAACCCAGAGTTAAGAAAAGCCTTGAATCGCTACATAAAAGAAAATAATCTTGAAAGTTACGACTACCTCTTTCCGAGCCGGAAGAAAGTTAGGGGCGATGGACTTAGAATCAAGCATATAGGAAGAGTAGCTGTGTATCAATTTCTAAATGATGCAGCAAATCATTCTGGACTTGAACATATTGGTACTCACTCAATGAGAAAAACATTTGGGTACCATCACTACAAACAGAATGGTAATATAGCTATCTTAATGCAGATACTTAATCACTCTGCACCAGATATAACATTGGACTATATAGGCTATAATCAAGATGAAATAGATGAAAGTATGCTTACTTTTACGTATTAAAAGCATGTCTATTTATCATATTGAGAAACGGTAAATTCAATAAATCAGAAATGTAGTTGAAGCATTGCCTAGACTGAGTTAAAGCAGGTTCTCTCGAAAGTCACAAAATATAAGATATGTTAAATACAAGAGGGGGTGGGTGCACTAAAAACACCCCTGTTTTGAAAGATACCGAGGGGGTATATTTGAGAACACCAACCCCCCTACCCTAAAAGAAAGGACCCCCTCCTTAGATGAATACCAACCCCCTCCGTGCAGACCGTAGCGGACCACATAGAGTAGCCTTTGAGAAGAACAAGAAGATTATCTTAAAGACAAGAAACACTTGTGGGATATGTGGCCAGCCTGTAGACAAAGACCTGAGATATCCTCATCCATTAAGTCCAGTCATTGACCACATCGTTCCAGTAAATAAGAATGGACATCCATCTGATATTGCTAACTTGCAGTTAGCACATTGGCAATGCAATAGACAGAAGTCTGACAAGCTATATGCTGATGAGAAGACAAATGGAACAAAGGTTATCGGTAATAGGAACTTGCCACAAAGTACAGATTGGTTTAAATATAAGAGTTAATATTAAAACCATCAGTAATCATTTAAAAAATAAATAGACCGTGTTTTAAAAAAATAATTAGACAGAGATTAAAAAAGAGGACGAGTGTTCCTGCCAAGGTGGGGGGGATGACCCCCTCCCCCTCGGTGCTTCAGGGCTTCACACCGTCACTGTACATTTTTTCTCGCGGGAAATGAAAGGTAGTTGTATAAAATGACATTGAAAGGTATGGGCTATCTCAGGAAGAAGTTAGCCAATTACAAAATGGGTGTAGATACTAGATATAATCAGTATGCTATGCAACACAATGACATAGATGTTGGTATTACGATACCACCTCAAATCAGGCAACAATATCGGGCGGTCTTAGGTTGGGCTGCTAAAGGTGTTGATAGTCTAGCAGACCGTTTGGTCTTTCGTGAGTTTGCTAATGATGAGTTTGGGGCAAACGAAATCTTTGCTCAGAACAATCCAGATGTATTCTTTGATAGCGCGATCCTTTCAGCATTGATTGGGTCGTGTTGTTTTGTCTACATCTCGCAAGGAGACGATGATGATGCTCCTCGGTTGCAGGTTATTGAGGCAAGCAACGCGACTGGTGTTCTGGATCCTATCACTGGCTTGCTGACAGAGGGCTATGCCGTTTTGAAAAGGGATGACAATGGTTATGCCGTGCTTGAGGCTTACTTCACTAGTGATGTGACTTGGTTCTATCCGAAAGATGGTCAGCCGTTTGCAATCGGAAATCCAACGGGTGTTCCTTTGCTGGTGCCAGTCATTCATAGACCTGATGCGGTTCGTCCGTTTGGTCGGTCACGAATTACTCGGGCAGGGATGTACTATCAGAGATACGCTAAACGAACGCTTGAACGGTCAGATGTGACTGCTGAGTTCTATTCATTCCCTCAGAAGTATGTGTTGGGATTGAGTCAAGATGCTGAGGCGATTGATACTTGGAAAGCAACTGTGTCTAGCTTGCTGACCTTTACCAAAGATGATGAAGGAGATAAGCCGAATGTAGGACAATTCACCACATCCAGCATGTCTCCTTTTACTGAGCAGTTACGGACTGCAGCTGCTGGCTTTGCTGGGGAGATGGGCTTGACCTTAGATGATCTTGGCTTTGTATCTGACAATCCGTCATCTGTTGAAGCTATTAAGGCTAGTCATGAGAACTTGCGGTTAGCTGGTCGGAAGGCTCAGCGCTCTCTGGGCTCTGGTTTGCTGAATGTGGCTTATGTGGCTACTTGTTTACGTGATGAGTTTCCGTATTTGAGGAAACAGTTCAATAAAACGGTCGTGAAGTGGGAGCCTTTGTTTGAGGCGGATGCTAACATGCTGACCTTAATTGGTGATGGTGTTATCAAACTGAACCAAGCGGTGCCTGGCTATATGGATGCTGAAACCATCCGTGACTTGACTGGAATTAAAGGGTCAGACAAGCCTGCTCCAGTAGTGAAGGAGGTTGCAGATGGTGGAGGATATCGTTCCGAGCCTGCTCAAGAAAATCAAGTCTGAATTTGAAGGTGCTAGGCTAGATAGTGAGGTCTTGAAAGACTTGCTGTCTAAATTGCAGCATAGCAAGGCAAGTTATTTGGATGCCAATCAATATGCAATTGAAATTGGGGAGATACTTTCTAAGGCTCTGGGAGCCTCTCTGACGAACGAAACGCTACCAGACGGTAAAATGTATTACAATATCGCTCAACGTGTGCTGACGGACGTTCTGGGGCGAAATCATGAGCTTGTGAGTGATTATACTGAGCAAGTTCAGAAGAATTTGAACTCTGAGGCTAAAATTGGGTTAGCTGCTCAGGTTCCTGAATTGAATCAAGACAAAATTGATGGTCTGGTTAATCGTTTAGCAAGTGAGGAAAGTTTTGATGATGTAAAATGGTTGCTTGATGATCCGATTGTAAATTTTAGTCAGAGCATTGTTGATGATAGCATTAGGAAAAATGTGGAATTTCATCATAAAGTGGGGTTGAGTCCGAAAATTGTTCGAAGAGTTGTCGGTCATCCGTGCAAGTGGTGCAAGAGTTTAGAAGGTTCATACAATTATCCAGAAGTTCCCAAGGATATATATAGACGGCATGGCAATTGTAGATGTACTGTTGACTATCATCCTGGTAATGGGAAGAAACAGAATGTTCATACTAAACGTTGGGCGGAATCTCAAAAAAGTGCTAAAATAGAAGTATTAAAAGGTGTAGGCTTACCTGTTCAATCTGGTGCAAGAAATTATTTTCGTGATGAATCGAATGATGATATTTTGCCAAAAGATTTTATTAAAGCAGAAAAGCACGCTTATCTTACGTATGACAAAATAAAAAATAGTAATCAAGAATTAGAGAAGCGAAAAATTTACTCGAACATTGGAAAGTTTAAGGAAATGAAAGACTTTACCAAGGAAGATGTTGATATTGCTTTTAATCATGTTTTTAATGATATCCATCTTTTAAAAGACGGGGAAAGCTTATTTCATCCAGAAGTCAATATGGCAGAGTCGTGGGAGCGTCTGATTACTGGTAAGGATATCCAATCACATGATTTGATATTATTGAAACACGAGCGATTGGAGCATGATTATATGTATGTCAGAGGGAATATGGATTATGATACTGCTCATGCTAAAACAGATGAAACATATAATTATGGTAATGCTTTGACTCGATATTTGGAAAGGAAGAATAATGTTAAAATTTAATTTGATTGAAGTTGTGAACGGTTTTTACCATTACGAGGTCTTTCCTGAGGGTGATGTGAGTAGAAGGGAGATTTTTGAATTTAACCCTTCTACCCGTGAGATAAAGCGAAATGATCCCCCGAAATATGGTTTTGATTATGTGTCAAAATGCATCATAAATCTAAAAAATGAAGATGGCAGCTTGAAAGAATCAGGGCAAGTTGCTTGGTATTAAGCACCTAGAGAAATCTAAGTGCTTTTATTATGCTTAGAAAGGAGTAACAATGGGAAACACGATTGATTTTTCAGAGAAAAAGTCTAGTCTGGAGCGCGGTGCTTCCGTGAAAGAAATTTTGGAGGAAAATCTTGAGGCTAGTCATGACTACACTTCGGTATTGGTAGTTTCTTTGGATAAAGATGGTGAGATAAATCTTGGCTATAGCTGGGATAGTAGTTTGCAGGCATTGGGAATGCTAGATGTTGCTAAAAACTATATTTTGAACGTAATCAATTAAATCATCCCAGCGATAGGGTTATCATGCGGTACGATTGAAAGGAGCAGTGGATGGCTAGAAAGAAACTTGGCAATCAGAATCCTACTCAATCGGTAATTTTAAAGTACGTCAAGAAAAATTCTAAGGCGAAAGAAGCGGTAGAAATCTACGAACGGACGGGTCTTTCTTGCTATGCTTGGCAAATCAACTTACTGACATCCATCATGGCGGTTGACAAGAATGGTTTGTGGGTGCATCAAAAATTTGGCTACTCTATTCCTCGTCGTAATGGGAAGTCCGAACTCTTGTACCTTTTTGAACTTTGGGGCCTGCACAATGGATTAAATATCCTACACACGGCCCACCGAATATCTACCTCCCATTCCTCTTTTGAAAAGGTTAAACGTTACCTTGAGAAAATGGGGTATGTGGACGGTGAACACTTTAGCTCTATACGAGCCAAGGGACAAGAGCGGATTGAACTGTTTGACGGCGGTGGGATTGTACAATTCCGTACCAGAACATCTAATGGTGGTTTGGGAGAAGGTTTTGACCTTCTTGTAATCGATGAGGCTCAGGAATATACAACTGAGCAGGAATCAGCTTTGAAATATACGGTAACGGATAGTAGTAATCCAATCACAATCATGTGTGGGACACCTCCTACACCTGTTTCAAATGGGACGGTATTCACAAATTACCGTAAGACTTGCCTTTTCGGGAAAGGAAAATACTCTGGTTGGGCGGAGTGGTCGGTCTCTGAGGAAAAAGAAATCGATGATGTCGATGCCTGGTATAACTCCAATCCCTCAATGGGTTACCATTTGAATGAGCGGAAGATAGAAGCTGAGCTTGGTGATGATAAGCTAGACCATAATGTTCAGCGTTTGGGTTATTGGCCTGAATACAACCAGAAATCTGCTATTTCGGAAACGGAATGGAATGAGTTGTGCGTGGACTCTATGCCTGATTTGTCAGGTAAGTTGTTTGTCGGAGTCAAATATGGTCAAGATGGCGCAAACGTGGCATTAAGTATTGCTGTTCGTACGGCAGATGAGCGGATTTTTGTTGAGACGATTGACTGTCAGTCAGTTCGTAATGGGAATGACTGGATCTTGGATTTTGTCAAGCGTGCCGATGTAGCTACTATCGTAGTCGATGGGGCAAGCGGTCAGAAAATCCTTGATGAAGAGTTGAAAAAGGAACGCATGAAGAGCGTGATATTGCCCACGGTTAAGGAAATCATCGTGGCTAACTCGATGTGGGAACAAGGGATTTATCAAAAAACCTTGTGCCATGCTGGTCAACCATCTTTAAAGAAAATCACAACCAACTGTGAGAAGCGGAACATCGGTTCAAACGGTGGGTTTGGCTATCGCTCGCATTTTGCGGATATGGATATTTCTTTGATGGATAGCGCCTTGCTTGCGCATTGGGCTTGTGTGACAACTAAGCCTAAGAAAAAACAAAAAATCAGTTATTAAGAAGAGCGGTTGAAAGACTGCTTTTTTTGATGCCTAAAAAATTACCGAACTGCCGGGAAAGCAGGAGAAAGGAGACATGAAGATGTCTGAATTTAAAACGATTGAAACACAAGAAGAACTCGATAACATCGTGAAGGAACGTATCAGACGTGAGCGTGAAAAATTCGGTGATTATGATGAACTCAAGAAACGTGTTTCAGAACTGGAATCTGAAAACAGTGCTTTGAAGTCTACTGTTGAAGATGACAAGCAAACTAGAGCGGGATTAGACGCTCAAATTACTGAATTGCAGGGGCAAGTAAGCAATTATGAAACTGCTAGCTTGCGAACTCGTATCGCTTTACAAAATGGCTTGCCTTATGACTTGGCTGATCGTCTTCAAGGCGCTGACGAAGAGGCATTAAAGGCTGACGCTGAGCGTCTAGCTGGCTTTATGCGTCCAGCGACACCTCCAGCGCCACTAAGAGATACGGAGCCCCCTATCGGTGATGACAAAACTATGCAAATGAAGCAAATGCTTCGTGAATTACAACCAAAAGGAGAATAGAAATTATGGCAGATAATGCAATGAAAGCTGGAACACTTTTTAAACCAGAAGTAGTAAAAGAATTGATTAGCAAGGTGCAGGGTAAATCTGTACTAGCTAAATTGTCAGCACAAACCCCAATTCCGTTCAATGGAGTGGAGCAATTTATCTTCAACCTTGAAGGAAATGCTCAAATTGTTGGAGAAGGTGAACAAAAACAAGCTGGTAAAGCTAAAATCACATCTAAAGTAATCAAACCACTTAAATTTGTTTATCAAGCTCGTATCACAGATGAGTTCAAATATGCTTCAGAAGAAAAACAAATGAACTTCTTGTCAGCCTATATGGATGGATTTGCTAAGAAGATTGCGGAAGCCTTTGACCTTGCTGCTCTTCATGGTTTGGAACCAAAAACAATGACGGACGCTTCTTTCCGTGCAACAAACTCATTTGACGGATTGATTACTGGGAATATTGTTAATTATGATGAAGCACATATTGATGACAATATTGATACCGCAGTTCAAACAATTGTAGCAAAAGGTGGTGAAGTGACAGGTATTGCCTTGTCACCAACTGCAGGCCAAAACTTGGCTAAAATCAAAGTCAACGGTGTTGTTCAATATCCAGAGTTCCGCTTTGGTCAAAACCCTGATTCATTCTACGGTATGAAATCAGACATCAATAAGAATCTTACTGTTAATGGCGGTACTGCTGAAACAGACCACGCTATTGTAGGTGACTTCCAAAATCGCTTCAAGTGGGGCTGTGCCGAAAACATTCCTATGGAAATCATTGAATACGGGGATCCAGACGGCGCTGGTCGTGACCTTAAAGCTTACAATGAAATCTGTTTACGTGCAGAAGCCTTTATCGGCTGGGGTATTCTTGATGAAGAAGCCTTCGCTCGTGTGAAAGCGTAAATTTTATGGCTTTATACCGTGATTTAAAATCAGGTGTTATAATCGCCTCTGAGTGTATTCTCGGAGGTGATTGGGTACCTGTGGAAGATACGGCACCAAGCGGAGGAGATATGACCGTAGCGGAATTGAAGTCTAGTTTGGATGAATTGGGCATTGATTACGATAAGAGTTCAAAAAAATCCGATTTGGTAGCCTTGTACGAGGAAAACAAGGGTTAAGCTATGGGAAATTTTGCAAAGATTGAAGACTTGGAATTGTTGTGGCGCTCGTTGAAATTTGATGAGCGTGCAAGGGCTGAGGCTTTGTTGGAAGTTGTATCTAATTCTTTGCGAGTGGAAGCTGAAAAAGTCGGTAAAGATCTTGACGATATGGTGGCGGAAAGCGTGTCATTCGCTAGTGTTGCCAAGTCTGTCACGGTCGATATCGTGGCACGAACCCTCATGACCTCAACAGACCATGAACCAATGACTCAGGTTGCTGAAAGTGCCTTGGGTTATTCGTTTAGTGGCTCTTACCTTGTTCCTGGGGGCGGTCTTTTTATCAAAGACACCGAACTCAAAAGGCTTGGTTTGAAGAAAAAACAACGATATGGAGCGATTGAAATTTATGACCTACCTAAAAGGGATCCCTGTCATTTTAGTGGACAAGGTAGAAATTGGTAACGACGATTTCGGTCATCCAATCCATCGTGATGTTGAGATTGAGGTTCAAAATGTATTAGTTGCCCCAACTTCATCAGAGGACGTCATCAATCAAATGAACTTGACTGGAAAGAAGGCGGTCTATACACTTGGTATTCCCAAAGGAGATACTAACAAGTGGGAAAACCGTGAGGTCAAGTTTTTTGGTCGTAAATGGCGGACGATTGGCATCCCTCAAGAGGGGATTGAGTCAATGATTCCATTATCTTGGAATAGAAAGGTTATGGTTGAAGTTTATGAGTAATATGAAGTTTCAATTGAATCCACTAGGGGTATCTGCTCTATTACGCTCTCCTGAAATGCAAGCTATTTTAGAAGAGAAAGGGCAAGGGATTGCTGAAAGAGCTGGTGAGGGGTTTGAATTGACTGTATCGCCAGGGCAAAAGCGTGCCAATGCAAAGATTAGTACAACTGACATCAAGAGCATGGCTAGAAATAAAAAACATAATATTTTACTGAAGGCTATGAGATGATCGAATTAGTTATAAAGAAATTTTTGGACGGACAGTTAGATGTTCCGTCTTTTTTTGAGCATAAACCGAAAATGCCTGAAAGTTATGTCATTTTAGAAAAGACTGGAAGCGGTGGAAGCGACTACGTTCATTCCGCCACATTCGCTTTTCAAAGTTATGCACCATCACTCGAAAAGGCTGCTGAGCTGAATGAGAAAGTCAAGAAAGTAGTTGAGAATCTCATCACAGTCAACGAAGTCAGCGGTGTGCATCACAATAGTGACTACAACTTTACAGACACGGAAACGAAGCAATATCGCTATCAAGCGGTATATGACATCAATTATTTTTAAAAAGGAGGTGTAGTTTTGGCGCCAGAATTAGAAGCGACAGAAATAAGAACACCAAATGCAGAATCAACAGGAGGAAAGAATATGACGACTGCATCAGCATCAAATGTAACGGCTGCTAAGCCTAAAATTGGAGGAGCAGTATCTACTGCACCAGCTGGAACAAACCTACCACTAAATGCCAAAACAGTATTGGATGCTGCATTTAAAACGCTAGGATACATTTCAGAAGATGGCTTGACCAACGAGAACTCACCAGAGTCAGAAGAAGTCAAGGCTTGGGGAGGACAAACAGTCTTGTCTTCTCAAACTGAAAAGAAAGATACTTTCAAATACAAGTTGATTGAAGGTCTGAACATTGAAGTCTTGAAAGAAGTGTATGGGCCAGATAACGTTTCAGGAACCCTTGAAACAGGTATCACTGTAAAAGCTAATGGTAAAGAATTGCCAGAACATAGCTTGGTTATTGATACATTGTTGAAAAACGGCTATGTGAAACGTGTTGTCATTCCTCGTGGTAAGGTTAGCGAAATTGGCGAAATTAGCTATAAAGACGGCGAGCCTATCGGCTATGAATTGACGATCACTGCATTACCAGACAACAGTGAGAATACTCACTACGAATATATTCAAGGAGCGTAAAGTAAATGGAAGAAATCTTAAAAGGAACAACAGAATCAGGGTTTGAGTACAAAATCCCTAAAAAACGATTGAGAAACTTTTATCTCATGCGCGAAGCGTCCAAAATGGAGAAGGGGGATTTTGAAGCTGCTGAAAAATTGCTGAATCTTCTCTTTGGTAAAGAACAAGCGAAAGCATTCTTGTCTCATTTAGATGATGGAGACGACTTCATTGATACTGAGGTACTATTCGCAGATATCAAGAGTATTTTTGAGTCCAACAAAGACCTAAAAAAATCCTAGTCCTTGCTCAGATGATTAGCTTAGACGAGGATGCTCTTGTCTGTGATTTAGCAGAAACCTATCAAATATACGACTATAAACAGCTACCTTTAAATGAGGTGGCTGTTTTTGCGTATGGGTTGCGTGATAATTCGCGGATAAAGCAGATGATGTCTGACCAAATCGTCCCTCTGGAAACGACGTTACTTGCAAATATCGTAGACAGACTGTCTCTTTCTTTGTGGTTGCAAACTAAGGATGGGCAAAAGGGTACCAATCGTCCTGCATCAATTGCTGGAATGCTAACAAAAAATCACAAAGAAAAGAGTGACGAAAGGGATTATCTCGTCTTTGAATCTGGTGAGGACTTTGAAAACTATCGCAAGGCTTTACTTGCGAAAACAGGAGGTGAGGAATAGTGGCGACCGAATTAGGAAAAGCCTACGTTCAAATCATTCCATCTGCTAAAGGTATTAGTGGCATGATTCAAAAGGAAATGGGTGGTGAAGTCGCCTCAGCTGGCGTTAGCGCAGGCGAATCCCTCGGATCCAAAATGATGGGGGCTGTTTCAGGAGTTATTGCTGCTGCTGGAATTGGTAAGGCAATTGGAGCATCGATAAACGAAGGGGCAGCACTTCAACAATCGCTTGGTGGTATTGAAACCTTATTTAAAGACTCAGCTGATAAGGTTAAAGGCTTTGCGAATGAGGCCTACAAGACAACAGGTCTGTCAGCCAATGCCTATATGGAAAATGTAACAGGCTTCTCAGCCAGTCTGTTGCAATCTCTTGGCGGAGATACAGATAAAGCAGCAGAAACGGCAAACATGGCCATGATTGATATGTCGGATAATGCTAACAAGATGGGAACATCTATGGAAAGCATTCAGCTGGCTTATCAAGGGTTTGCCAAGCAAAACTACACCATGCTTGACAACTTGAAATTGGGTTATGGTGGTACAAAACAAGAGATGCAACGGCTTTTAGCTGATGCAGAAAAATTGACAGGTGTTAAGTATGACATAAATAACTTGTCAGATGTTTATAGCGCCATTCACGCCATCCAAGAGAATTTGGACATCACTGGTACAACAGCGAGAGAGGCAGCAACGACTTTCACAGGATCCTTTGAATCGATGAAAGCAGCTGCTCAGAATGTCCTTGGTAAAATTGCGATTGGCGAAAATGTAACGCCAGCTTTGCAATCGCTATTAGAAACCACAAAGACTTTCCTTTTTGGTAACTTCTTACCAATGATAGGCAATATCTTATCAGGACTAGGAGTAGTACTGACCGAAGGTGTAAGCTCTTTAGCTTCTCAGCTTTTTGGAGAAGCTTTTGGAAATGCAGTCTTTGAACAGATTGCGCATGTAACAGGAATTTTCGATACCTTTTTCGATATGATTTTCGGGTCTATGGATAGGCAAGGAAATATAGACATCCTAAACACCATTGGATTTAGTGATGAAGCGGCAACCCAAATTGTCAATATTGCAGAGAATATCCGAACAACATTCGAGAATATCGGTTCAGTTATCGGTAATGTTGGTAGCATCGTAGCTGATTTTGTAGGCGATCTCTTAGGAATTCAGGGTGGTGAGCAGGGAGTCAATCTTCTTGGAACTGCTTTTGAAATTTTGAGTTCAGCATTGAGAACCGGCTCATCTATCCTAAAAGAAATCACTAGTTTTTTCAAAGAAAATAAATTAGCAGCTGATTTACTGAAGACAGCGGTAGTTGCACTTGGTGTTGGTTTACCAGTAGTGAAATTCGCAAACTTTTTACAAGGTTTGGGTGGAATTAGTGGAGTGCTTGGAATTGCTAAGACGGCAATAACAACGTTTGCTACAAGTATAACGGCAGCAATATCATCCATACCTTTGATTGGTTGGATTGCAGCTGCAGTTGCTGCCTTGGCTTGGTTCTTTACTCAAACTGAAACAGGTAGACAAATTTGGTCATCTTTTGTAGCTTGGATCAAACAGGCATGGCAGGGGATTGCTGATTTCTTTGTAAACCTTTGGTCTGGCATCTCTGAAGGTGCTAGTACATTGTGGGATGGAGTTGTTACAGCCTGGAATGCCGTTGTAACATTCTTTTCTGACTTGTGGGTAAGTATTCAAGAAGCTGCATCTGTGGCATGGACAGCTATCACAACAGCAGTGATGGCTATTGTTCAACCGTTCATTGATGGATTCATGAATATTTGGAACAATATTTCAGATGGTCTTACCCAAATTTGGGAAGGGGTTAAGATGATTTTCCAAGGTGCTTGGGAATTCATCAAGTCTATTTTCTTAGGTGCTATTTTAATCATCATTGACCTTGTGACAGGGAATTTTGACCAACTAAGTGCAGATCTTTCTCTAATTTGGGAAGGTATTAAAAATAGTGTTTCTATGATATGGGAAGGGATTAAAACATTCTTTTCTGGTATTGTAGATGCTATTGTTGGATATGGTATTGCTATTTTTGAAAACTTTTCTACCACTCTTAGTACAATTTGGAAAGGGTTGTCTGCTGCAGGTAAGGCTATCTTTGATGGTTTCGCTCAGATATTATCTAACATCTGGAGCACGATCAAATCTGTCGCAAGCAGTGCTTGGGAAGGTTTGAAATCAACCGTCTTAGGTCTGATTGATGGACTTGTACAAGGAGCTAAAAATGCTTGGGAAAGCATGAAACAAGGTGTTCGTGATCTTGTTGATAAGGTTACAAGCATATTCGATGGAATCAAAAACATTGACCTTTGGGAGGCTGGTAAGGCTATCCTTGATGGCTTTTTAAATGGTTTGAAATCTGCTTGGAGTGCAGTAACTGACTTCGTTGGTGGTATTGCTAGCTGGATTCGTGACCACAAAGGTCCGATTGAGTATGACCGTAAGCTCTTGATTCCTGCTGGTAATGCGATTATGCAAGGTTTGAATAGAGGGTTGCAAGACCGTTTTAAGGGTGTTAAGAAATCTGTCAGTGGAATGGCTGGTGAAATCTCAAACGCATTTTCAAACGATGATTTTGGTTTGAGTGGAACACCGACTATTGCCAAAAATATTGAAGCAAGTTTGGCCATGCCAAGTGCTCAAATTGAGGCAAAAGACAGTCAAACCGTGTCTGAGATAGCGATTCTGAGAGCAAGTATGGAGAAGATCCTTACTGCTATCCTTGAAAAGCCGTCAGATACTTACCTGGACGCTGATAAAATTTCAATGAGCGTCTACCAACGTCAAGGTGCAATTTATGCTAGGGAGGGAATTTAATGGAATACATGATTATCAATGGTTTCAATACTTCAACCATTCCTAACTGTGTGGTGACGGATTTTGGCGAGGTAGAGGCTGCTAAGCCTAGGGTGGCTGAAGATGCTACCCTGTTTGGGGTTAACGGGAATTACCGTGTCTTGGACGGTGCTTACGAAAGTTACGAAAGGACTTTTGCATTTTACCTTCCAAGGACGGTAGACCCGTCTAAAATCGTTGAGAGATTCCAACCAAATGATAATACGCTAGAGTTTAGCTACCAACTAGGCTCTATTTTTTATGCTGATTTCGTCAGTGCAAAATACAAGCCCCAAGGTATGCACGGCTGGAAATTAGAAATCAAGCTGAGTATGCAACCATTCCGTTATCAGAAAAATGTTGCTCCTCTTATCTTTACCGCAAGCGGTAATGTCAACAATCCAGGCTCTGTCTATAGTGAGCCTGTGATTGAGATTGAAGGGGACGGTGATATTTCTTTGACTATCGGACGGACAACCATGCACTTGACCATTAGACGAAAAGTGACTATTGATTGTAGACATAAGAAACAGAATATCTACAACGCAGATGGTGCGGTTCAAAATACGCTACGAAAACGTGGAGGCTTCTTTGAGTTGGCAGTCGGTAGTAACGGTCTGGTCTTTACTGGTGCGGTTCGTAAGGTCACAGTTCGGCCGAATTGGAGGTATATTTTATGATTTATCTTACTGAAGGCAATACGCCTTTAAATGAGGCCTACAATGACGAAATCGTCCAGGAACGAAACAATACCTATCAACTGACCTTTCGTTTTCCTACATCGGATCCCAAGTGGGAATTGCTGAAAGAGGAAACTTTTCTGACAGCTGATGACCTGCATGGCGAGCAGGATTTTTATATTTTTGAGGTTGAAAAACAACAAGGATATATCCAAGTCTATGCCAATCAGGTTATCAGCCTGTTAAATAACTACATCGTCAGCTCTATCGATGTGGATCGTGTCAGTGGCACAAGGGTGTTGAGTGCTTTTGCTGGTAGTATTACTAGAGCCAATCCTTTTTCTTTCTTCTCAGATATTGACGATAGGCATACGCTCAACATCAAGGACAAGAATGCGATGGAGGTCTTGGCGAAAGACAAGCATTCTATCCTTGGTCAGTGGGGCGGAGATATGGTGCGAAATGGCTACAATTTACGCTTGTTGAAAAATGGCGGTTCTGAGAATGAATCGCTTTTTATGTACAAGAAAAACCTGTCTAGCTACCAACATAAGACCTCAACGAAGTCTTTGAAAACTCGGATAACCTTTAAAACGGCTGTTAAAGGTGAAGGAGAAAAGGCGCCTGACATTGATTATGTAGTGGTGATTGATAGTCCCTTGCTTGGGAAATACAGCCAAATCTATGAAGCAGTTGTTGAGGTCAATGATCAGAATGTCAAAGACCAAGCTAGCTTGATTGAATACGGTAAGCAGTATTTTCGGACAAGTATGTGCGACATGCTAGAAGATAATCTTGAAATCTCGGTTGTCGGCCAGAGCGATGTAGCGGTTCGGATGTTCGATGTTGTCAGTATCTACCATGAATGGTATGGTCTTGATGTTCGTAAGAAAATCACGAAATACACCTATTCGCCAATGGCAAAACGCTTAAAGACAATTGGATTCGGAACCTTCCAATCCAGTCTTGCGAATGCGATAGGTGGGATTGTCAATGATGCCGTTTTGAATGAAAGCCGAAATCTGCATCAGATTTTTGAAGAACGTTTGAAAAAGGAAATCGCAAACGCTGACCGTGCGTTTGACGCTGAGTTTGCCAAGCGTGAGAAAGCTATTACGGATGCCATCGAGCAGTACAAGGCTAAGGCGGAAGAAATGGGCGCTAAAATCCACGAGGAAATGGAGAAAGAGCGTCCTGAGTTCGTGAAGCGAATCCGTGAGGAGCTGATGAGTGGTGCTGACTCAATTGCTGAATTAAGCAAGAAACTGGAGCAGGTCAGTGAGACTGCAAGGGTTAACGCTAGTCTGATTGGTGGTGACGGGAATACTCAGTACAACAAGAACCGTCTCAATGGTGGCACGGCTAAGAAAATCAGTTACGGAATGGATTTCGTAGAAGTCGGTCACAATGGAGAGGGTTTCGAACTAGGCAAGCAGTATGTCATCAGCTGGTCCGCAACCTGTACACCTTACGGGAAGACTGATGTGATTGTGGCAGTGAATAAGCCTATATTTTACGGTGGACACGTTCATCTTGCGCCTGCTAATACAGTCATGCCAGTGATTGACAAAGACCTTGTCCAGAAAGAGGAGCAGGTCTTGGCAGTCTACTACGGTGCCTATCGTCTGACCTTCTCAGGGGACTGGTATCAGAATGTAGAGCAGTCTTTGACGATTGATAATCAGACAAGACGGATTGAACTAGCGCCAGTCTACAAGACGGTTGCTGACGGACAAAATGCTAGATATGAGGGAAGTTGGAGTGAGACCCCAACTTTTATTTTTGATGGAGGTAGAACATGACGGAAACAACGCCTGAAGTAGTACCTATCAGGGTACAACATAAACGTATGTCAGCGAGTGACTGGGCAAGTAGCACTCTGGTCTTACTCGATGGTGAGTTAGGTATTGAGAGCGACACTGGTAAGGTCAAGGTCGGAAACGGTACTGACCAATTCTCAGACCTGCAGTATCTGACTGGTCCGAAAGGTGACCGTGGAGAACGTGGGGAAACAGGACCACGAGGCGCGGACGGTGTTATGCGATTCGAGAACTTGACGAGTCAACAGAGAGAAAGTTTGCGTGGTCCGCAGGGTGTCCAAGGTGAACGAGGGCAACAAGGACTGCAGGGCATTCAAGGGCCTAGAGGATTGACTGGTGCAAAGGGTCCAGCAGGACCGGCAGGAGCTAGAGGTGCGGATGGAGCGCCAGGGCAAAACATCATCAATCAGAACGGCGGGCAACCAATGAAATATTGGTCTGGTACAAGGTCTCAATATGACGCGATTGCCAACAAGGATAGTAACACTATCTACGATATTTTTAGTCAATAGGAGGTAGTATGGCTAGAGAAGGAATTTACGTGGGTGGCAAGGAAATCACTCAGCGTTATGTAGGTGATAAGTTGGTTTGGGAGAAAAGGAAAACAATAGTGCCTTACTTGGGATTTATGGGGACTGTTTCACACAATTACTATTCAAGTGAAATGAATATTTTTAATTACAGTGATGCGTTTAGGGATATTTCGTTTCCAAAAGTTGCTTATATAGGTCGGAGCGAAAGACTTATAGCAATCACCTTGAGAGCAGGATATGGAAATTCTCACGTTATTGCTAAACTAAAAAGCCCAGGTGATTTTAATGAAGCTCAAAGGTTATTTGATACACGAAACGCAGATATCTACATGACGTTTTACGAGGAAAGGTAGTAACACATGGACATAACCATTCAAAACGTCCGTTCGCCTGCTCTTGAGCACAACGGGCGGTATTATAAGGTCTTTCAGCCACGGACACGAGATGAACTGCTGAAACTGCACCATATGGGTTGTGTGGGTGACACGGTGCTGACGGATATTCAGCTGGAGCAGGGGGATTTCCCGACTAGCTTCGTGGAGCCTACTGTAACGCAACGTACCCTGTCAGGTCTTTTCAAGGATATGCGTTCTATTGAACTGGAACTGAGAGATCCAAACAGTACTCTATGGGGCAAAATCCAGCAGAATAACCAAGGGGCGCTGACTCAGTTCTTTGACAAGAATGTCAAGAGTGCTATTGCTCAAACTGCCAGAGAAATCAGGCAGGAAGTGCGAGATGCTGCTAATAGTGCGAGGGTACAAGTGACGCCTGAAGGTGTGACCATCGGCTCAACTACCTTGACGGGCGAGCAGTTAGCTTCTACCATTTCCGCAAGCCCTAGAGGTGTGGATATCATCGCTCCGCACGTTCGAGTACAGTCAGATATGTTGGTAGATGGTGCTGTAACAGCTAGGAAGATGGCCGCTGGTTCTGTCACTGCTGACCATATCCAAGCAGGTGCCATCACAGGCGATAAAATCAGCGTAGACGATGCCCTGATTCGGAACCTGACCGCTAGAGATGCCTTGATTGACAAGTTGACATCTAAGGAAATCTTCACAACCAAGATTGAGTCTGTCGTATCTAGTTCAACCTTCCTACAAGCCTATCAGGGTGAAATTGGAGGGTTTACCATCGGGAGTTTCCCAAACGGGAGTGGCAAGTGGATATCTGGCACAAATACGTTTGCGGTAGGAATGGGAAATGGTGGAAGTTTCGGTGATACCCGAACAGCCTTCTGGGCGAATTGGGGGAGTAATTGGAATCACGCAGGACCTAATGCCTGGTACGTGACAACCGCAGGAAAAATGAATTGTAAGAATGATGCGGATTTTCACGCTAAGGTCGACTTTTCAAACACATCAAATGCTAGGTTTTATGGACGGACAGAATTTCAAAAATCGCCTATTTTTGTCAATGGGATTCATATGTACGAACAAGAAATTTTGGGAAATGGTTGGAGTCCGAGGGAGGGACATCAAAATAAGGTCGTGTGGTGGAACCAGGTAGGCGAGGGAACGGTAAAGCACTGGATAGACAAATCTTCAGATAGACGCTTGAAAGAAAACATCACAGAAACAGCTGTGAAAGCCTTGGATATAATCAACAGACTGAACTTAGTCGCTTTTGATTTCATAGAAAGCAAGAAACACGAAGAAATCGGTTTGATTGCACAAGAGGCTGAGATTATCGTTCCAGAAGTTATCTCACGAGACCCTGAGAATCCAGATGGCTATCTGCACATCGACTATACTGCTTTCGTCCCCTACTTGCTGAAAGCAGTCCAAGAACTAGACCAAAAAATCAAAGAAATGGAGAAACTACATGGATAATAACACAATCGACAAGCTAGTCGCTGAGTCACTCGTTAACCGCTTGGCAGAAGGCGAATTGGGTCGTGCTCATTTAGAGGCACGTTATACGCTGACTTTGGCTGAATTACAGGCCTTTAAGGCGGTGCTGGAATATGACCCAGCCCTTAAAGAACTATTTGAAGAAACGCAAGTAAAAATGAAAGGAGCTAACAAATGAGCTATGAACTTGCAATTAAGCCCTACTTGAAAGGTGGGGAAAATGTAACAGTTGTCGCCATCAAGATGGAAAACAAGGGGCGCTATTCTTATGAGCAGTGCGAATTACTAGATGACCATACACAGGATAGTGAGGACGCCCTTATCCAAGCGGTTTTGGAATTGGTTCGCACCGAACTTGACCCAACAAGCGCTATTGTCAAAAACCAAGAACAGTTGGCTAAAACGACGGAAGCGCTGGAGAAAGCCAACCAACTCATGGATGGCATGCAGAAGGTCAATCTCCAGAATGCTCAGGATATTGAAGATATCTTAGCGCGATTGGAAGAGCTGGAAGCTCAAGGAGAGCCTGACCAGGGGGAGAAAGAGGGGGCAGAAGAGGAAGCCCCTCAGGTTACGGACACAGAAAACCAAGCTGATGACCCAGCCTCAGCGCAGCCAACTACTGAACAACCAGTAGCAGAAGCGCCTACACAACCAACCCCAGCGGTAGAAGATAACAAAGAAAGCGAGAAAGAAGATGACATTTCTGAAACGACAAACCAAGAGAGCCCTAGTGAAGACAATGGAGGTAGCAGCAATGAGTAAGATTACACTAGACCAAGCAAAAATCGATATGTACATCAACCTACTGGAACGTGGAGCAGTTGACTTTTCATGGGTACATAAACGCTGGAAAGACCGTGTGCGCAAGGAATTGAAGCGACGTGGTTTGAGCCATCTGGCAGACTAGCGAGGTGCTTATGGACGTCTTACAATCAATAGAGCATTTCTTCATGAACGTGCTATCAGCAGCTTCACCGATTATTATAGCTTGGCTCAGCTACAAATTGCCGAAGAAATCAAAGGAACAGACAGACCAAATCATTTCAGAGTTGAGCGAAGTCAAGAAACAGATCAAAGATGTCCAGACTACCGCTAAAGATAGCAATTCCAAAATCGATGAAGTACAGGAAAAGCTAAAAGTGCACGACGAGGCGCATCTAAATACTATGAAGTTGCGCCTTGACCGTGATATGCGACGGGCTATTCGTAGAGGGTTCACTTCAAAAGACGAATTTTCCCTAGTGGAAAGTCTGCACAAAAGCTACAAGGCTTTAGGAGGTAATGGCTACATAGACCGCTTATTCAACGATTTTGGAAAATTGGAGATTAAGGAAGACATCTTAGTAGATGATTAGATAGAAAGAGGTGCAGAATGGTCTGTAATCTCAATATGACCAATTTGCGGCAGATTGACGGCGGTCACCTGATTAAACAAGGGGACTTGGCTTCCACCTTTGGTTTTGCCCTCTTAGACGAAGACTACCAAGTCATCTCCTCTCTGGAAGGGGAGGAGGCGCTGATCAGTCTGACCAAGGAGGGCTACCAGTGGAAAAAGCAGGTAGCTGTTACCAGTCAAGGTGTGAGTTTTCATCTGGACGCTATCTTGCCCATTGGGAGTTATCGCTTGGAAATCACGGCTGGAGGCTATGTTTTCCCCAGTGATAAATCTGTCCATATCAAGATAGTCGCCTCAGATAAGGAATTGGTCACAGAAGAAGTCCACGCTCTAAAAGAGCTGGATATTGCAAAAGAAGTCGAAAAACAGCTTGCAGGTAGAACTGTAGGCGAGAGCCCAGCAGGTCAGGAATTGCCAGACCTGCTCTTTTATTACAATTTAGGAAAGGTGTAACACAAAATGGATACTACAAAATTAACAGCATTTGCGCAGGCAGTGGGGGAAGATAACAAAAAGGTAAACGAAGAGCTGAAAACGAAAGTCAGCACGTCTGCCATGAATCAGGCAATCGCCCAAGCTAAATCTGAAGTTAAGGCTGAAATCTTGGGTGAGGGAACGCCTGAAAATCTTGACACACTGAAAGAAATCGCGGAAAAAATCACAAGTATGGGACAAGATGAAAATAGCGCACTTCTTGGCAAAGTAACTGAAGTCAGCGGACGTGTAGATCAGATTGCCAATGTTGACTTGGTCGCAACCTATAACGCAGCGAAAGCGTGAGTGCTATGAGTAACCTTGAAAATCTAGCAAGAGCAATCGGTGAGGATGTCAAGGCAATCAAAGAAGATTCAGAGTTAAAGGATAGGGAAGTCCAGGAAAGACTGGGCTCCCTTGAGAGTAGACCGAGAGTCAATCCAGAAACCCTCGTTACAAAAGCGGAGCTGGAAAAGAAAGGCTACTTGACCTCCCACCAAGACTTGTCTACTTATGCCCAAAAATGGGAGTTGTACAATGATATCCCCATCAAGGCTAGGATTTCCGCCTTGGAAAATCGCCCGTCATTTGACAATCTGACCTCCAGCCAGAGAGAAAGCTTAAAAGGGGAAAATGGCCACAGCTTAAATGCGAATGTACGTATTGAGGGAAGCTATCGAAACGGTGCGACTAGTCAGTTGAATTTGATCGCGGACGTCTACTATGACGGAACACGGTTAACCAGTGGCTATACTCTTGATTATTACTACAGAGGTTTTGGGAATAATAGCTGGGGTGTTTTGAGAAATCAAACGCCTGATGCAAATGGTAAATTTGGTCAGTGGAACGCTACTCAGCGTTCAGGAGGCTGGTTTGAGGTCTACATAGTTGTAACGCACAACGGCATTAAAGCAGCTGCTAGCACACGTCTTGATAATGTCAGTGATGGTGCAACAGGTCCAGCAGGCGCTAGAGGAGCCACAGGAGAACGTGGCCCAGCAGGAGCGCCCGGCCAAAACATCATCAACCAAAACGGTGGGCAAGCCTTGAAATATTGGGTTGGTACAAAGGCTCAATATGAATCTATCAGAACGAAAGACCCCCATACTATCTATGATGTGTATGAACCAAAATAGAAAGGAAACAACATATGACACAATTTAACGAACTCATCATTGCCTTTGCGACAGGCTTTTTAGCAGTAGCAGTAGGCGGTATTGTAAAAGCAGTGAAAGACTATCTTTTGCGTAAAGGTGGAGAGAAAGCGGTTATCATCGCTGAAATCCTAGCCAAGAACGCAGTTAATGCCGTGGAGCAGGTTGCTGCTGAAACTGGCTACAAGGGAGATGAAAAACTGGCACAGGCTCGCGCTAAAATCCGTGCAGAGCTGCTCAAATATAACATCAGCATGACCGACAAGGACTTGGATACCTTTGTGGAGTCCGCAGTGAAGCAGATGAATGACGCTTGGAAAGGACAAGAGTAATGGATATCGATACAAGCAGACTACGTACAGGCTTGCCACAAGTCGGAGTGCAACCTTATAGACAAGTACATGCTCACTCAACAGGCAACCGCAACTCAACCGCTCAGAATGAGGCGGACTACCACTATAGAAAGAACCCTGAACTTGGATTCTTTTCTCATGTCGTTGGTAACGGTCGTGTCATGCAAGTAGGCCCTGTAAATAACGGATCTTGGGACGTTGGAGGCGGTTGGAATGCGGAAAGCTATGCAGCAGTTGAATTGATTGAAAGCCATTCAACTAAAGAAGAGTTCATGGCTGACTACCGCCTCTATATCGAACTCTTACGCAATCTAGCTGATGAAGCAGGTTTGCCGAAAACGCTTGATACAGATGACTTGGCAGGTATCAAGACGCATGAATACTGTACCAATAACCAGCCTAACAACAACTCAGACCATGTTGACCCGTATCCTTATCTTGCCAAATGGGGCGTTAGCCGTGAACAGTTCAAGCAGGATATTGAAAACGGCTTGACGATTGAGGCAGGCTGGCAGAAGAATGATACAGGCTATTGGTATGTACACTCAGACGGCTCTTATCAAAAAGACAAGTTTGAGAAAGTCAACGGAACCTGGTATTACTTCGACGGCTCAGGCTACATGCTTGCGAACCGCTGGAAGAAGCACACAGATGGTAACTGGTACTGGTTTGATCAATCAGGCGAAATGGCCACAGGCTGGAAGAAAATCGCTGAGAAGTGGTACTATTTCGACGTAGAAGGTGCCATGAAGACAGGATGGGTCAAGTACAAGGACACATGGTACTACTTAGACGGTAAAGAAGGTGCCATGGTATCAAACGCCTTTATCCAGTCCGCAGACGGAACAGGCTGGTACTACATCAAACCAGACGGAACAATGGCAGACAAGCCAGAGTTCACAGTTGAGCCAGAAGGCTTGATTACAGTTAAATAAATAGAAAGGAAACTTTCTAAAATGTTCTTTCACCGCAGGCTCAGGCTTGCGGTTTTTTTGTTTGCTCTGAAATTGACTTGTTGACATCAACAAATAGCTTTACAAAGCGCTTGGTTGTCAATTTTGTTGACGTTAACAAAATTAGAGTTTGTATTTCTATTTTGCAAAAACACGTATTTTGAACGATTAGAAATCAAAATCTAAATCCTATTGTTCAAAAAAGCGTTTTCTTGAAGAATAGGGAGGAGTAATGGCAGGGTATTATTGTCAAAAACGGTGTTTTGTTAAAAATAAAAAAACAGTGACCGAAATCACTGCTTATCAGTTGTAGCAAATTCATAAAGTTTTTCCGCTGTGAGAAGTGCCATTTTGTCCATACTTGTTTTTCCTTTTCTGAGGTCAGAAACGGTAGTCCATGGAACTCCAGCGCCTTGCGAAATAGCAGATGTAGACATCGAACTGTCTAACAATTCTTGAATAACTTTTCTCATCTTATTTGTCCTTTTTGTTTTTTAGATAAATGTATACATTAATTGCAATTATAAAAATAGCTATTGCACTAACCATTGCATTTCCTCGTTCCATTTGATAAAATAGAGGTGTGAGGGGCTTTCGCCCCAACCTCTTAGCGTTTACCTTTTTCTTTTGCGGGATTTCGGTTTACGCTTTTTGTTTTGCCTTGCGACCGTTATTGCGGTCACTAGACTTGCGATAGCAGTTACTGTTTCAGGAATATTGTCTATTGCCTTTTCAAGTAACCTAAGCCAATCTTCTTTGTTCAACTTCATCACCCCCTTTCCTTATCTTGATTATATTATATCACGGTATACCGAGAAAGTCAAGAGTTTTGATGGAGTTTTTTTATTTTATTTTTTAAAAAAAAAGACCGTGAGTAATCACAGTTTTCTATTTGTAAACTATTGAACTTTAAGTTGGAACCTTCTCAACTATACGGGCAAAGATGATTGTAAAAATGAATACGAAGATGAATACGATTTAAAAAAACGATGGAAATTAGTGTAAATGATTTTAAGGAAAAATAAGTAAAAACTCAACTATTTACAAGTGATGATAACTATTTGTAAACGTTTTTCACTTATGGTATAATAAGCATTGTATTTATTGTATATGAATCTGGAGAAAAAATCAAAGATATTTTTGACGGATAATATGAGAACAAGGGAGAATATATGACCTTAGAATGGGAAGAATTTCTAGATCCTTACATTCAAGCTGTTGGTGAGTTAAAGATTAAACTTCGTGGTATTCGCAAGCAATATCGTAAGCAAAATAAGCATTCTCCGATTGAGTTTGTGACGGGTCGGGTCAAGCCAATTGAGAGCATCAAAGAAAAAATGGCTCGTCGTGGCATTACTTATGCGACCTTAGAGCACGATTTGCAGGATATTGCTGGCTTACGTGTGATGGTTCAGTTTGTAGATGACGTCAAGGAAGTAGTGGAGATTTTGCATAAGCGTCAGGATATGCGAATCATACAGGAGCGAGATTACATTACTCATCGAAAGGCTTCAGGCTACCGTTCCTATCATGTGGTAGTAGAATATACGGTTGATACCATCAATGGAGCCAAGACCATTTTGGCAGAAATTCAAATTCGTACCTTGGCCATGAATTTCTGGGCAACGATAGAACATTCTCTCAACTACAAGTACCAAGGGGATTTCCCAGATGAGATTAAGAAGCGACTGGAAATTACAGCTAGAATCGCCCATCAGTTGGATGAAGAAATGGGTGAAATTCGTGATGATATCCAGGAAGCCCAGGCTCTTTTTGATCCCTTGAGTAGAAAATTAAATGACGGTGTAGGAAACAGTGACGATACAGATGAAGAATACAGGTAAACGAATTGATCTGATAGCCAATAGAAAACCGCAGAGTCAAAGGGTTTTGTATGAATTGCGAGATCGTTTGAAGAGAAATCAGTTTATACTCAATGATAGCAGTCCGGACATTGTCATTTCCATTGGTGGAGATGGCATGCTCTTGTCGGCCTTTCATAAGTACGAAGACCAACTTGATAAGGTACGCTTTATCGGTCTTCATACAGGACATCTGGGCTTTTATACCGATTATCGTGATTTTGAGTTGGATAAGTTAATGACCAATTTGCAGCTAGATACCGGAGCAAGGGTTTCTTACCCTGTTCTAAATGTGAAGGTTTTTCTTGGAAATGGAGAGGTCAAGATTTTTCGTGCCCTCAACGAAGCCAGCATTCGCAGGTCTGATCGAACCATGGTGGCAGATATTGTCATCAATGGTGTTCCCTTTGAACGTTTTCGTGGAGACGGGCTAACAGTTTCGACACCGACTGGTAGTACTGCCTATAACAAGTCTCTTGGTGGTGCTGTTTTACATCCTACCATTGAAGCTTTGCAATTAACGGAAATTGCCAGCCTTAATAATCGTGTCTATCGAACGCTGGGCTCTTCCATTATTGTGCCTAAGAAGGATAAGATTGAACTCATTCCAACAAGAAATGATTACCACACCATTTCGGTTGACAATAGTGTCTATTCTTTTCGTAGTATCGAGCGAATCGAGTATCAAATTGATCATCATAAGATTCACTTTGTCGCGACTCCTAGCCATACCAGTTTCTGGAACCGCGTTAAGGATGCCTTTATCGGCGAGGTGGACGAATGAGGTTTGAATTTATCGCAGATGAACATATCAAGGTTAAGACCTTCTTAAAAAAGCACGAGGTTTCTAAGGGGCTGCTGGCCAAGATTAAGTTTCGAGGTGGGGCTATTCTGGTCAATGACCAACCGCAAAATGCAACATATCTATTGGATATTGGGGACCGCGTTACTATTGATATTCCCGCTGAGGAAGGCTTTGAAACTCTGGAAGCTATCGAGCGCTCACTGGATATTCTCTATGAGGATGACCACTTTCTAGTCTTGAATAAACCCTATGGAGTGGCGTCTATTCCTAGTGTCAACCACTCCAATACCATTGCCAATTTTATCAAGGGTTACTATGTCAAGCAAAATTATAAAAATCAGCAGGTTCACATTGTAACCAGGCTTGATAGAGATACTTCTGGCTTGATGCTCTTTGCCAAGCACGGCTATGCCCATGCACGATTAGACAAGCAGTTGCAGAAGAAGTCCATTGAAAAACGCTACTTTGCTCTGGTTAAAGGAGATGGATATTTAGAGCCTGAAGGAGAAATTATTGCTCCGATTGCGCGTGATGAAGACTCTATTATCACTAGAAGAGTAGCTAAAGGTGGGAAGTACGCCCATACTTCCTACAAGATTGTCGCTTCTTATGGAAATATCCACTTGGTCGACATTCGCCTGCATACTGGACGTACCCACCAAATCCGAGTCCATTTTTCTCATATTGGTTTCCCTTTGTTGGGCGATGATTTGTACGGAGGTAGTCTGGACGACGGCATTCAACGTCAGGCCCTGCATTGCCATTACCTATCCTTTTATCATCCATTTTTAGAGCAAGACTTGCAGGTATCAAGTCTCTTGCCGGATGATTTCAGTAACCTTATTAAACAGTTATCAACTAATACTCAATAAAATATATTAGAGTATAATTTATTATTTTAAAGGAGAAAACTCATGGAAGTTTTTGAAAGTCTAAGAGCCAACCTAGTTGGTAAAAATGTCCGCATCGTTCTACCTGAAGGAAAAGAACCTCGTATTCTTCAAGCTACGAAACGCTTGGTAAAAGAAACAGATGTTATTCCAGTCTTGCTTGGTAAACCAGAAAAAATTAAAATTTACCTTGAAATTGAAGGGATTCACGAGGGTTATGAAGTCATCGATCCTGACCACTACGCTAAGTTTGACGAAATGGTTGCTGCGCTCGTTGAACGTCGAAACGGTAAGATATCAGAAGAAGAAGCTACTAGACTCTTACGTGAAGACGTTAACTACTTTGGTGTAATGCTAGTATATATGGGCTTGGTTGACGGTATGGTTTCAGGTGCACTTCACTCAACTGCTGCAACAGTTCGTCCAGCCCTTCAAATCATTAAAACTCGTCCTAATGTTACTCGTACTTCAGGTGCCTTCCTAATGACTCGTGGTTCAGAACGTTACCTATTTGGTGACTGTGCTATCAATATCAATCCTGATGCAGATGCCTTGGCTGAAATTGCGATTAATTCAGCAATCACTGCGAAAATGTTTGGTATAGAACCAAAAATTGCTATGTTGAGCTATTCAAGTAAAGGTTCTGGTTTTGGTGATAACGTTGATAAGGTAGTAGCAGCTACACAACGTGCGCACGAACTACGCCCAGATCTTGAAATAGATGGGGAATTGCAATTTGACGCTGCCTTCCACCCTGAAACGGCAGCTTTAAAAGCTCCAGGAAGTAAAGTTGCTGGACAAGCAACTGTATTTATTTTCCCAAGTATCGAAGCTGGAAATATCGGTTACAAGATTGCAGAACGTCTCGGTGGTTTCTCAGCTGTGGGACCTGTTTTACAAGGTTTGAATAAGCCAGTTAATGACCTTTCACGTGGATGTAGTGCAGAAGATGTTTACAATTTGACTCTTATCACAGCAGCTCAAGCTGTTCATCAATAAGATTTAGTCCTCTTTCCCTTGGGAAGAGGCTTTTTATACTCAATAAAAATCAAAGAGCAAACTAGAAAGATAGGCGCAGGCAGTACTTGAGTACGACAAGCCGACGCTGATATGGTTTGAATTTGATTTTTGAAGAGTATTAAATGAGTATGAAAAGAGAATTTTTTCATTAGAAAACGCATAATATTGAGTGTTTTTGACACCTGCTATTATGCGTTTTTTATAATTTTTGCACCTTTCTTAGCCTTTGTTATCGACAAGTATTGTTCTAGGTCCTTGTTTTTAGAATGGCAATTTCCCAGCGAAAGCACCCAGTTTTTTCTTGGTAGTTTCATCGATTTGTTCAAGAGCAGAGTTGATGGCTTGAACGGTCATATCAGAAAGAGTTTCAAGGTCCTCTGGGTCAACGACAGCTGGATTAAAGTCAATGCTGACAACTTTCTTATCTCCAGTTAAGGTCGCTTGGACAAGGTCTTGAGCAGATTTGCCAACAAATTGCATAGCTGCAAGTTCAGCTTGACTTTGTTCCATTTGTTTTTGAAGTTTTTGTGCTTGGCGCATCATGTTTTGCATGTTCATCATAAGATTTCTAAAGTTCCTTTCATCTCAAGGGGATAATCCTTGTTGTTAACAAGTGCCTGATTTTCTATCCTAATTGTTCTTAGTAGCATAGCCATCAAGCCCAAGTATTGATTTTATTATATCATTTTTTTAAGACATAGTCTTTTATTGGTAAGAGTTATTTATGTCAAGGAGTAATTAGAAATAAATTAAAATAATGATTTTTGCTAAGAGGGGCTCTATTCTAGTTTCATGGAAATGATTTTACTAAAGGTTCGTATGCTTTGTTTACCAATATGTTACCTCTATCTATTTTTGGAAAAATAGTTGTTTATTATTTTTATGCTAATAGTAAAATCTAAATGGTAGCCTACGATTTTTTAGAAAGAAAATGGTACAATATTCTAAGAGAAAATACAATGGGAGGGAAAATGAGGTTATTACCTATAAGAAAAATATCACGTCAGTCTAAAAGGTTAGCACTTTTTTTGACGTTTTGTGCTGGATATGTGGATGCTTACACTTTTATTGTTCGTGGGAATACCCTTGTAGCTGGACAAACTGGAAATGTTGTCTTTCTTTCGGTAGAGCTAATACAGAATAATGTTTCGGATGTTAGGGATAAGCTTTTAACCTTAATAGCGTTTATGCTGGGAGTTTTTTTACTAACCATTTATAAGGAAAAATTGAGAATTGTAAAAAAGCCAATTCTGTCACTGATTCCTTTGGCAATCCTATCAATCATTATTGGTTTTGTTCCGCAGACTGTAGATAATATCTATCTAGTGCCGCCCTTGGCCTTCTGTATGGGACTGGTGACAACTGCTTTTGGAGAAGTATCGGGTATTGCCTACAATAACGCTTTTATGACAGGGAATATCAAACGAACCATGCTAGCTTTTGGGGATTATTTCCGAACCAAGCACACACCTTTTTTGCGTGAAGGGTTCATATTTGTTAGCCTGCTTAGTAGTTTTGTCCTTGGTGTTGTCTTTTCAGCTTATTTGACGATTTTCTATCATGAAAAGACCATTCTTGGTGTTCCTATTATGATGAGCATTTTTTATCTCAGTATGCTTTTTGCCTCGTGGCGGAAAAAAGTAAAAGAAAAGGTAAATTCCCAAAC
>NZ_VMLI01000010.1:0-12553 GCF_013276625.1 Streptococcus sp. 9903
AGCTTTGAATGTTTCACCGCGCTCTAAACCTAATTGGATATCATTACGGTCTGAAAGGGTAAGGTGTTTATGTTTTGTCATAGTAGACCTCATTTCTAATTCAAACGTCTCACACTTAATTCCACCATAAAAATCCGTTTTAGACTAATTTCCACTTCGGTTAGGCGAGTGGAAGTTACTTTGAGAAGTTAGCTTTTCGCTCCTACCAAATCCCAATAACTATTTTGGCTTTATTTCCAGAAGATTTTATGGTAAAATGAAGAGTAATAATATTTATTAAAGAGGTAAAAACATGATTGAAGCAAGCAAATTGAAAGCTGGTATGACATTTGAAACTGCAGACGGAAAATTGATCCGCGTTTTGGAAGCTAGCCACCACAAACCAGGTAAAGGGAATACAATCATGCGTATGAAATTGCGTGATGTCCGTACTGGTTCTACATTTGACACAAGCTACCGTCCAGAAGAAAAATTCGAACAAGCTATTATCGAAACTGTTCCAGCTCAATACTTGTACAAAATGGATGAAACTGCCTACTTCATGAACACTGAAACTTACGATCAATACGAAATCCCAGTCGTAAACGTTGAAAATGAATTGCTTTACATCCTTGAAAACTCGGATGTGAAAATCCAATTCTACGGAACTGAAGTAATCGGTGTCACTGTACCAACTACTGTTGAATTGACAGTCGCTGAAACACAACCATCTATCAAAGGTGCTACTGTTACAGGTTCTGGTAAACCAGCAACTCTGGAAACTGGACTTGTTGTCAACGTTCCAGACTTCATCGAAGCTGGACAAAAATTGATCATCAACACTGCAGAAGGAACTTACGTTTCTCGTGCCTAATCTCTAGAAAGAGGTCATTCTATGGGAATTGAAGAACAATTTGGCGAAATCGTTATCGCTCCACGTGTACTTGAAAAAATCATTGCTATCGCAACTGCTAAAGTTGATGGTGTCCACTCATTTTCAAATAAATCCGTATCTGACACCCTATCAAAACTCTCTCTTGGTCGTGGCGTCTACTTAAAAGAAAGCAACGAAGAGCTAACTGCTGACATTTATCTCTACCTTGAGTATGGTGTGAAAGTACCTAAAGTTGCTATGGCTATCCAAAAAGCTGTTAAGGACGCTGTTCGTAATATGGCTGATGTGGAACTTTCTGTTGTCAATATTCACGTTGCGGGAATCGTTCCAGACAAAACACCAAAACCTGAGTTGAAAGATCTGTTTGACGAGGACTTCCTCAATGACTAGTCCACTATTAGAATCCAGACGTGAACTTCGTAAATGCGCTTTTCAAGCTCTTATGAGCCTTGAATTCGGAACAGATATGGAAACAGCTTGTCGCTTTGCCTACACACATGACCGTGAAGATGCAGATGTGCAAATCCCAGCCTTTCTTCTAAACTTGGTTTCTGGTATCCAAGCTCAAAAAGAAGAGTTGGATACACAAATCAACCAGCACCTCAAGTCAGGCTGGACAGTTGAACGCTTAACCTTAGTCGAAAAAAACTTACTACGCTTGGGTATCTTTGAAATCACATCATTTGATACACCTCAGCTGGTAGCAGTCAATGAAGCCATTGAACTTGCCAAGAATTTTTCAGATCAAAAATCAGCCCGTTTTATCAATGGACTGCTTAGTCAATTTGTAACTGAAGAAAATGAATAATCGAAAAGGTGTTTGGTTTTCCTAGCACCTTTTACTTCATCCTTGATACAGAGTAAGAACCACATAAAAACTAGAACTGACTGCCAGTTCTAGTTTTTATGTATTCTAAAGAATTATACTCAATGAAAATCAAAGAGCAAACTAGGAAGCTAGCCGTAGGCAGTACTTGAGTACGGCAGGGCGAAGCTGACGTGGTTTGAATTTGATTTTCGAAGAGTATTAGTATTTTCTAAACCGTTGATAGCGCTCTTCTAACAGCTCTTCTAGCGGTTTTTGTGAAAGTAGGGCTAGCTCAGCTTGGAGTTCTTTTTTAACATTCTTAATCAGTTCTTTACTAGAAAGTCCTGCTTCAGAAATCACTTTATCCACCACGTCCATTTCTAACAACTCGTGTGAAGTGATTTTCATCAGTTCTGCCGCTTCCATGGCACGACTGCCGTCCTTCCATAGAATGGAAGCAAAGCCTTCTGGGCTGAGAATAGCATAGATAGAATTTTCCAGCATCCAGACACGGTCTGCGACTGCTAGAGCCAGAGCCCCACCTGAACCACCTTCACCGATAATGATAGCAATAATCGGAACTTTCAGATCACTCATTTCCATGAGATTGCGAGCAATAGCTTCTCCCTGACCACGTTCTTCCGCTCCCACACCAGGATAGGCTCCTGCTGTATTGATAAAGGTCACTACTGGACGGCCAAACTTTTCAGCCTGTTTCATCAACCGTAGGGCCTTGCGGTAACCTTCTGGATGCGGTTGGCCAAAATTCCGTTTGAGGTTGTCTTGCAAACTCTTGCCTTTTTGGATACCAACCACTGTCACAGCTTGGTCTCCAAGCCAGCCAATACCACCAACAACTGCACCATCGTCACGAAAAGAACGGTCACCGTGTAATTGGATAAATTCATCAAAAATGCCTGTCGCAAAGTCCAAGCTTGTCAAACGACTCTGCTCACGCGCTTCTCTGACTATTTTTGCAATATTCATCTAGGACTCCCTCCGTGCAATTTGACTAGGCTAGCAATCGTATCTGGCAAATCTCTTCTCTTGACAATAGCATCCACAAAGCCATGTTCCAATAGGAATTCTGCCTTTTGGAAATCCTCAGGTAAGCTTTCACGAACCGTATTTTCAATGACACGACGCCCAGCAAAACCAACCAAACTTTGTGGTTCAGCTAAAATGATATCGCCTTCCATAGCGAAAGAAGCTGTTACACCACCTGTCGTTGGATCTGTTAAAATGGTCAGGTAAAAGAGACCAGCATTTGAATGGCGTTTAACTGCTGCAGAAATCTTGGCCATCTGCATGAGACTCATGATTCCTTCCTGCATACGGGCTCCACCAGAGGCTGTGAAGAGAACAACTGGCAATTGTTCGACAGTCGCATACTCAAATAAGCGAGTGATTTTTTCCCCTACAACCGTACCCATAGAAGCCATGATAAAGTTGGAATCCATAATACCAAGAGCCACAGTCTGACCTTTAATAAGAGCTGTTCCTGTCACAACGGCTTCATCCAGACCTGTTTTTTCACGCATGGTTGCCAGTTTCTTTTGATAACCAGGGAAATGCAAGGGATCCTTGCTTTCAATCCCTGTAAACAATTCCTTGAAGGTTCCCATATCAATCGTCAAAGCCAAGCGTTCTTGGGCAGAAATACGAAAGGTGTAGCTACAATGTGGACAGATACGCTCACTTCCCAGATCCTTCTGATAAATGGTATGCTTACAGCCTGGACACTGGGAAAATAATTCATCTGGAACCTCTGGCTTGGCTTGAGGTTTTTCCCTAACCGAACGATTGGGATTGATTCGAATATACTTATCTTTTTTACTAAATAGAGCCATTGATTCCCCTTTTCGGTTTAAACTCTTGAAGTCATTTTATTCTTTTTCTTGATATTTAGGTAAGAAGGTTTCCATCAAGAAGGAAGTATCATAATCCCCAGCAATGACATTGCGATCTGAAATGAGATCAAGCTGGAAATCTGCATTGGTCTGCACTCCTTCAATCTCTAATTCATAGAGGGCACGTTGCATTTTCATCAAGGCATCAAAACGATTTTCGCCGTGTACGATGATTTTGGCGATCATACTATCATAATAAGGCGGAATAGTATAACCTGGATAAACTGCTGAATCCACGCGCAAGCCAACTCCACCACTTGGCAGATAGAGATTGGTAATCTTACCTGGGCTTGGAGCAAAGTTGAAGGCTGGATTTTCTGCATTGATACGACACTCGATGGCATGACCGCGTAGGCCAATATCTTCTTGCTTAACAGACAGAGGTTGACCTGCCGCAATGCGAATCTGTTCCTTAACGATATCCACACCTGAAACAAATTCTGTTACTGGATGTTCTACTTGTACACGAGTATTCATCTCCATGAAGTAGAAATTGCTACTTGCTTCATCAAGCAAAAACTCAATGGTCCCTGCATTCTCATAGCCAACAGACTCTGCCGCTCGAACAGCCGCAGCACCGATTTCATGACGCAGCGTTTTTCCGATTGCAATCGAAGGACTTTCTTCCAAAACCTTTTGGTTATTCCGTTGAAGAGAACAATCCCGTTCACCTAAATGAATCACATTCCCATGCTCATCTCCTAGGATTTGAACCTCGATGTGACGAGCTGGATAGATAACCCGTTCTATGTACATGGCACCATTGCCATAATTGGCCTTGGCCTCACTAGAGGCAGTTTCAAAGGCGGAAACGAGGTCTTCTGGTTTTTCAACCTTACGAATCCCTTTACCACCTCCACCTGCTGAAGCCTTGAGCATAACAGGATAGCCAATTTTTTCAGCAACAATCAAAGCTTCCTCAGAGTTATGCACTTCTCCATCCGACCCTGGAATGACAGGCACACCTGCTTTGATCATCTGAGCACGCGCATTGATCTTATCCCCCATCATATCCATGACATGACCAGATGGACCGATAAACTTAATACCCACCTCTTCACACATGGTTGCAAATTTGGAATTTTCACTGAGAAATCCGAAACCGGGGTGAATGGCTTCTGCTTCTGTCAAGACTGCAGCTGATAGAACCGCATTGATATTGAGATAAGACTCTGTTGCCTTGCCAGGACCGATACAAACTGCTTCATCTGCCAAAAGCGTATGAAGGGCTTCCTTATCAGCAGTTGAATAAACCGCCACCGTCGCAATCCCCAATTCACGCGCCGCACGGATAATACGAACCGCAATTTCACCACGATTGGCAATTAAAATTTTTCGAAACATGGAGAACCTCCTTAGTTCCCTATTGCAAAGGTAAGAGTACCACTGGCCGCAAGCTTGCCATCCACTTCAGCCTTTGCTTCAACCACAGCTATGGTACCACGACGTTTTACAAACGTTGCCGTCATAACCAATTGGTCACCTGGTACAACTTGCTTCTTGAATTTGACCTTATCCATACCAGCATAAAAGACCAGTTTTCCTTTATTTTCAGGTTTTGACAACTCCAAAACACCAGCTGTTTGCGCCAAGGCTTCCATGATCAGAACACCTGGCATAACTGGATATTGAGGAAAATGACCGTTGAAGAAAGGCTCGTTAATGGTCACATTTTTGATGGCAACGATGGTATCCTCGCTCACTTCCAAGACACGGTCTACGAGGAGCATAGGATAACGGTGGGGAAGAGCTTCTTTGATTCCTTGAATATCGATCATTTGATACGTACCAATCCTTTACCAAACTCAACCATTTCTTCATTTGAAACGAGAATTTCTGTTACCACACCATCCTTAGGAGCTGGGATTTCATTCATGACTTTCATGGCTTCGATGATCACCAATGTTTGACCCTTTTTAACACTATCACCAACTGTTACAAAGGCAGGTTTATCTGGACCGGCAGCCAAGTAAGCCACCCCAACAAGTGGGCTCTCTACAAGATTTCCCTCAGCAGCCACACTTGTTTCAGCTGGAGCTGGAAGCTCTTCTGTTACAGTCTCTGCTGGAGTAGATGTAGGAGCTACTAGACTCGGTGTTGCTAGAACGGGTGCTGGAGCGACTTGAGCTGCAACTTCAGGCACAGGTTTCGCTTCATTCTTGCTAAACTGTAACTCATCCGTCCCATTTTTATAAGAAAATTCTCTCAAACTTGATTGGTCAAATTGGGCCATCAAGTCTTTAATATCGTTTAAATTCATAGTTATTTATTCTCCCAACGTTTGAAAGCAAGAACTGCATTGTGGCCACCAAAACCAAAAGTATTTGAAATAGCGTATGGAATTTCTTGCTCCAAGCCTTGTCCATAAACGACATTGGCTTCGATATAATCTGATACTTCACTTGTTCCAGCTGTCATTGGTACAAAGTTATGACGCATAGCCTCGATTGTTACGATAGCTTCTACCGCGCCTGCAGCACCCAGCAAATGTCCTGTGAATGATTTGGTTGATGATACAGGTACTTCCTTACCAAGCATAGCCACGATCGCACCACTTTCTCCTTTTTCATTAGCAGGAGTTGACGTTCCGTGAGCATTGACATAGGCTACTTGTTCTGGAGAAATCTCAGCTTCTTCCAAGGCTAGTTTGATGGCCTTGATAGCTCCCTGACCTTCTGGATGAGGAGAAGTCATGTGGTAGGCATCACAGGTATTTCCGTAACCAACCACTTCAGCAAGGATAGTAGCCCCACGTTTTTCAGCGTGTTCAAGACTTTCAAGAACCAACATCCCAGAACCCTCACCCATGACAAAACCATTGCGATCCTTATCAAATGGGATAGAAGCACGAGTTGGATCCTCTGTAGTAGAGAGAGCTGTCAAGGCTTGGAAACCAGCAATAGCAAAAGGTGTGATAGAGGCTTCTGAACCGCCTACCAACATAACGTCTTGGAAACCAAACTTAATCGAGCGGAAGGCATCCCCAATCGCATCATTTGATGAAGCGCAGGCAGTGTTAATGGATTTACAAACACCGTTTGCTCCAAAACGCATGGCAACATTTCCTGAAGCCATATTTGGCAAGGCTTTTGGAAGGGTCAATGGTTTCACACGTTTTGGTCCTTTTTCGTTGAGACGAAGCACTTGATCTTCAATTTCCTTGATTCCACCAATACCAGAGGCCACAATAACACCAAAACGATCCTTGTCAAGAGTCTCTACATCAAGACCTGCATGATTAACAGCCTCTTGAGCTGCATACAAGGCATATAAAGAATAGTTATCAAAACGGTTGGTATCTTTCTTTACAAAGTATTTATCAAAAGGAAAATCTTGGATTTCTGCCGCATTATGCACATCAAAGTCACTGTGATCAAATTTTGTTATTTGACCAATTCCGATTTTTCCAGTTGTCAAACTGTTCCAAAATTCTTCTGGTGTATTTCCGATTGGAGATGTTACTCCATAACCTGTTACTACTACGCGATTTAGTTTCATCTTTTTCACCTCTAGCTTCTGCTACATACTTAAGCCACCATCAATGGCAACCACTTGACCAGTTAGATAATCTTGGCCTGCTAAAAATACCGTCAAATCTGCAACCTGCTCTGCCTGCCCAAATGCTTTCATAGGAATTTGCGCCAGCATGGCATCTTTGACCTTGTCTGATAGGACAGCTGTCATATCGGACTCAATCATTCCAGGTGCAATAGCATTAACTCTGATATTGCGATTAGCCACTTCACGCGCCACAGACTTGGTAAAACCAATCAAACCAGCCTTAGAAGCAGCATAGTTAGCTTGACCAATATTTCCCATCAAACCAACAACACTAGACATATTAATGATAGCACCTTCTCTGGCTTTTATCATCGGTTTCAAGACTGATTGTGTCATGTTAAAGGCACCAGTCAGATTCACTTTAAGCACTTTTTCAAAATCTACTTCTGTCATCTTGAGCATCAGGGTATCTTGAGTAATTCCTGCATTGTTGACCAAAACATCTACTGAACCCAGATCTGCAATAGCTTGCTCAACCATACGCTTAGCGTCTGCAAAATCTGATACATCTCCTGAAATGGGAACCACCTTGACACCATAGTTTGAAAACTCAGCGAGCAATTCTTCTGAGATAGACCCACGACTGTTTAAAACAATATTGGCTCCTGCTTGAGCAAACTTGTGGGCGATAGCAAGACCAATACCACGACTAGAACCTGTAATAAAGATATTTTTATTTTTTAATTGCATTCTTTTCTCCTGTTTCCTCTTGTCTTTATGGGAGAAGGGATTACTTGTTTTCTAGCAAGGCTTCCAAGCTAGCCTGATCTTCAACATTGGCTAGTTTAGCCGTTTTATCAATTTTTTTCACAAAGCCTGACAAAACTTTTCCCGGGCCAATCTCGATAAAGTTGGTTATGCCTGCTTCTTGCATAACCGCAATACTTTCATAGAAACGAACTGGTTCCTTGACCTGACGCATCAAGAGTTGAGCAATGTCTTCTTTTTTCATGACCTTAGCTTCTGTATTACCAACTAGGGGACAGGTGAAATCTGAGAAACTTACTTGAGCTAGAGTTTCAGCTAGTTTCTGGCTAGCAGGCTCAAGGAGAGCGGTATGAAAAGGTCCTGACACCTTGAGAGGAATCAAGCGTTTGGCACCTGCTTCCTGCAAGAGTTCGACAGCTCGGTCAACTGCAGCCACTTCTCCACCAATCACGATTTGTGCAGGTGTATTATAGTTGGCTGGAGTAACCACTCCAAGTTCAGAAGCTTTTTGACAGGCTTCTTCAATGACCTCTACTGGCGTATTGAGAACTGCGACCATCTTACCAGAGCCAGCAGGAGCTGCTTCTTCCATATAAGCTCCACGCTTAGCTACCAAGGCAACCGCATCTTCAAAATCCAAAGCACCACTGGCCACCAAAGCAGAATATTCTCCAAGGGATAAACCAGCAACCATATCAGGCTGATAGCCCTTTTCTTGCAATAAACGGTAGATAGCAACCGAAGTCGCTAAAATAGCTGGTTGCGTATAGCGGGTCTGATTGAGTTTTTCTTCTTCTGTATCGATGAGATGACGCAAATCATAACCGAGTACCTGACTAGCTTGATCAATCGTTTCTTTGACAATCGGATACTGATCATAGAGATCCCGTCCCATACCTAGATACTGGGCACCTTGGCCAGCAAATAAAAAGGCTGTTTTAGTCATTTCTTACAACTCCTGCCCAACGAGAGGCTTCTTCTTGAATTTTCTTAGCTGCTCCATAGTACAAATCTTTTAGGATTTCTTCAACGGTTTCTTCTTTGGAAACAAGCCCTGCAATCTGACCTGCCATGACAGATCCGCCATCCACATCTCCGTGAACAACTGCTTTGGCTAGGGCACCTGCTCCCATTTGTTCAAAAATTTCCAAATCTGGATTTTCTTGTTTAAAGGCATCTTTTTCAGCTTTTTCAAAATCACGAGTCAACTGGTTTTTAATAGCTCGAACAGCATGTCCAAAGTGTTGAGCTGAAATCGTAGTATCAATATCTCTAGCTTTTAAAATTTTCGCCTTATAATTTGGATGGGCATTAGACTCTTTTGCAACGACAAAACGCGTTCCAACCTGAACAGCCTCTGCACCTAGCATAAAGCCAGCCGCAGCACCTTCACCATCCGCAATCCCTCCTGCAGCAATAACAGGAATAGATACAGCAGCAGCCACTTGACGCACCAAGGTCATGGTTGTTAATTTACCGATATGCCCCCCAGCTTCCATTCCTTCTGCAATAACAGCATCCGCACCGATTTTTTCCATGCGTTTAGCTAGGGCAACGCTTGGTACAACAGGAATAACTGTAATCCCCGCTTCATGGAAACGTTCCATGTATTTACCAGGATTTCCTGCGCCTGTTGTCACTACCTTAACCCCTTCCTCGATAACAAGGTCTACAATATCTTCCACAAAGGGAGACAAGAGCATGATGTTGACACCAAAGGGTTTATCCGTTAACGATTTAATCTTGTCAATATTTGCCTTGACGACTTCTTTCGGGGCATTTCCCCCACCAATAATCCCTAGTCCTCCAGCCTTGGAAACAGCCCCTGCCAAATCACCATCAGCAACCCAAGCCATTCCTCCTTGGAAAATAGGATACTCAATATTCAATAATTCTGTAATACGCGTTTTCATAGTGCCTCCATCGTTTCTTGCTTACGTAATAGTTCGATACCGTCATAATTTGACAATCAAACTATTGCCTAAACAAGAGGGAGCGGGTTTCCCTACTCCTTCTATCTATATTCTGTTTATTTTGTTTGCTCTTCAACGTAGGCAACCAAGTCACCAACTGTTTTCAAGTCATCTTCTGCTTCGATTTGGATATCAAAAGCATCTTCGATTTCTGAGATTACTTGGAACAAGTCCAATGAATCTGCGTCCAAATCATCAAAAGTTGATTCAAGTGTTACTTCTGATGCGTCTTTTCCAAGTTCTTCAACGATAATTTCTTGTACTTTTTCAAATACTGCCATGATAGGACTCCTTTAAAATAAATAGTTTTTTATAACAATGTGTTCACCACATGATTACCTAAATTGTAAGAATGAGCGTGCCCCAGGTCAAGCCTCCACCGAAGCCTGATAACAGAACAGTCTGGCTACCATCTAAAGGGATGAGACCTTGTTCTACACACTCTGAAAGTAAAATCGGGATACTTGCTGCACTGGTATTGCCATATTCCATCATATTGGCTGGAAGTTTGTCTCGGTCGACACCGATTTTTCTAGCCATCTTATCCAAAATACGGTCATTAGCCTGATGAAGTAGCAGATAATCCAAGTCTGTCGCCTCTACAGGAGATTCCACAATGGTCTGCTTGATAGACTTGGCTACATCCCGAACAGCAAAATCAAAGACTGCGCGTCCATCCATCTTCAAAAATGAATCTGCATTTTCTTGATTTGAAAATGGAGAATGCAGGCCTGAATGCCCATAAGTTAGACACTCGCTGCGACTTCCATCGCTATTGAGGCTCTCAGCTAAGAAATGCTCTTGCTCGCTAGCTTCTAGCAAGACACCACCAGCACCATCTCCAAACAATACAGCTGTTGATCGGTCTGACCAATCGACTGCCTTAGAGAGGGTTTCACTACCAATCACCAAGCCTTTTTGAAAGCGACCAGAAGCGATAAACTTTTCAGCAGTTGAAAGAGCAAATACAAATCCACTGCAAGCCGCTGTTAGGTCAAAAGCAAAGGCCTTATTAGCACCAATATTAGCTTGGACACGAGCAGCTGTAGAGGGCATCATCGAATCTGGAGTAATGGTGGCTAGGATGATAAAATCCAGCTCTTCCCCTGTGATTCCAGCTTTTGTCATCAGTTTCTTAGCAACCTCTGTAGCCAAATCACTGGTAGATTCTGTTCTTGAAATATGCCTTTGTCGTATTCCCGTCCGACTTGAAATCCACTCATCATTGGTATCCATAATCTGAGCCAAGTCGTGATTTGTAACCACTTGCTCTGGCACATAATGAGCAACCTGGCTTATTTTTGCAAAAGCCATTATTTCAAATCCTCCAAAAATTGATAAAGATTGGTCAAACCTTTGCTCATAACATCAATTTCTTCCTTACTCATACCATCAATGATTTTTTCAACCATGGCCTTGTGGAAGCGTTTATGGAGCCTATGAACCAAGCGACCCTTCTTTGTCAAATGTAGATGCACCACACGACGATCCTGCTCTGAGCGAATGCGTTCAATGTAACCCTTGCGTTCGAGATTATTCAAACTAGTCGTAACTGTCCCAAGAGTCACCATCAACTCTTTTGACACTTGACTTGGTGTCACGTCTGGGAATTTCCCAATCACATCAATCGTATGCATTTCTTTGATGGAGATATCCTTGAAACGACTACCTCTCAAGCTCACTTCCTCAATGACAAGGACATTGTTAAATATAGATGTTAAATATTCATTAATTCGTTGGTAGTCCATTTTTCATATCCCTCCTTCTCAAAAAAACTTTTACAATCAAAACATTTGACAAGAGAATTATATCAAAGTTCAAAGAATGATGCAAGTATTTTTTTATTTTCCTGTAAATTTAGGCCGTCTTCTCTCCGAATGAGCCCGAACTCCCTCTTTGAAATCCTCTGTTTGAGCTAAGGATTCCTGTAGATTCAGTTCTAAAGTAGCGTAATCCTGCCAGTCTTTAAATTGGCTCTCCCAAACCAACTTCTTAATGGCAGCATAGGAATTACTTGAACCACGTCTTAATTTTTTAAGAAGCTGTTCTCTCGTCTTTTCAAGTTTATCAGCTTCGGAAACACGGTAAACTAGCCCCCACTCCAGAGCTTTTTCTGCGGTCAAAGCCTCTCCTGTCATAGCTAATTGAGCAGCACGCGTCACACCGATACTGCGGCTCAAGAGATGAATCCCACCTGCATCTGGAGCCAAGCCAACGCCAACAAAGGCTTGGATAAACTTAGCCTTATCCGTTGCAAGACAGAAATCTGCCGCAACAGCTATATTCGCTGCGGCACCTGCAACAGCACCGTCAACTTCCATTAAAACAGGTTTGGCTATTTGTTTGATTTTATAGGAAATCGTATTGACCAATTCTGCGATTTTTGTCAATGATGGAATATCATCCTCATCCACTGCTCGCTTCATCTCTACCAAATCTCCCCCAACTGAGAAGACTTTGCCATTGGCATTGATTAAGATAAAATGCACAGCTGGATTCTCTTCTACCAGAGTCAGCGCTTCTAAAATCTCCTCACACATAGGAATATGAAGGCCATTTGCAACCTCAGGACGGTTTAAAGTAATAATTGCCAAATCCTCTTCAAGCTGATAAATAATGTGTTCCATCAGGACTCCTTTTTAGTTTATAAGCAGTTTATACTCTTCGAAAATCTCTTCAAACCACATCAGCTTCGCCTTGCCGTAGGTATGGTTACTGA
>NZ_VMLI01000010.1:12650-24567 GCF_013276625.1 Streptococcus sp. 9903
GCTCTTTGATTTTCATTGATTGTTAAATCATTTTATTTTCAAAGTATATCTTTTTTAGGAACAGAAAGCAAGAAAAATTTGACTGAAAGTGTCTCAGCCGATTGGAAAGGCGCGCTTTAGGCTAGAAAACATCTTATTTTCCAGATTGAAAAAAGGCTTTCTTTCTGCTATAATCGTATAAAATACTTACTTTAGGAGTTCTTATGAAAGTTGTTAAATTTGGAGGTAGCTCTCTTGCCTCTGCTAGTCAATTAGAAAAAGTTTTAAACATCGTAAAAAGCGATCCAGAGCGTCGTTTTGTAGTTGTTTCTGCACCAGGAAAACGCAATGCTGAAGATACTAAGGTTACGGATGCCTTGATTAAATACTACCGCGACTATGTTGCTGGTAACGATATTAGCAAGAGCCAAAGCTGGATTATCGATCGCTATGCCGCTATGGTTAGTGAACTAGGTCTTAAACCAGCTGTGCTAGAAAAAATTTCTAAAAGCATTCGTGCCTTGGCCACTCTTCCTATTGAAGAAAATGAATTTCTCTACGACACTTTCCTAGCAGCCGGTGAAAATAACAATGCTAAATTGATTGCTGCCTATTTTAACCAAAATGGTATTGATGCACGCTATGTGCACCCTCGAGAAGCTGGTATTGTGGTCACAAGTGAACCTGGTCACGCTCGCATCATTCCATCAAGTTATGACAAGATTGAAGAATTGACAAATGCAAATGAAGTCCTTGTCATTCCTGGTTTCTTTGGAGTTACCAAGGAAAATCAAATCTGTACCTTCTCACGTGGAGGCTCTGACATCACTGGTTCTATCATTGCTGCAGGGGTTAAGGCCGATCTCTATGAAAATTTTACGGATGTTGATGGTATCTTTGCAGCCCACCCTGGTATTATCCACCAACCACACTCGATTCCTGAGTTAACCTACCGTGAAATGCGTGAGTTGGCCTATGCAGGATTCTCAGTTCTTCATGACGAAGCTCTTCTTCCTGCCTACCGAGGAAAAATTCCTCTAGTTATCAAGAATACCAACAACCCTGACCATCCAGGTACTCGTATCGTTCTAAAACACAGTAGTGATGAATTTCCAGTTGTGGGAATTGCTGGTGACTCAGGCTTTGTCAGCATTAATATGTCTAAATACCTTATGAACCGTGAGGTTGGATTTGGACGCAAGGTTCTGCAAATCCTTGAAGATCTTAACATCGGTTGGGAACATATGCCAACCGGTATCGACGATCTTTCAATCATCCTCCGTTCTCGCGAACTAACTCCTATCAAGGAAGAAGAAATCCTGCGTCAGTTGGTTCAAAAGGCTGAAGTAGACCATGCAGAAATCGAACACGACCTTTCAATCATTATGATTGTTGGAGAAAAAATGAAGAGTCATATCGGAGTAACTGCTACTGCAACTCGCGCTTTATCTGAAAATAAGATCAACATCCAGATGATGTCTCAAGGTTCTAGTGAAGTTTCTATCATGTTTGTTGTCAATAAAGACCAAGAGAAAGCAGCTATCAAAGCCCTCTACAATGCCTTTTTCGGTGAAAGTAAGGAAGACTAATCATGGCCCAATCGCTTAATAAAACAGTGCTTCTCAGCACGACAGGCACTTCCTACCTCTCTATAGCTGGGAAAGTTGGGAAATTCCTTGTCGGAGATCAGGCCTTGGAATTTTACCCAGATGTCAATGTCGAACAATTTATCCAGATTCCTTGGAGCCATATCAATCAGATTGGAGCCAATGTCACTGGACGAAAAATCAGTCGCCACTTCGAAGTCTTTACAGACAAAGGAAAATTCCTCTTTGCTTCAAAAGACTCAGGTGCCATTCTCAAAATTGCACGCGAAAAGCTGGGAAATGACAAGGTCGTCAAACTTCCTACCCTGATTCAGACAATTAGCCAAAAATTTAAAAATCTATTTGCAAAAAAGTAGAAACTTTAGTATAATCATAGCAACGGATAAGTAGGTTATCTTCTTCTTTCAGAAAGTCTGCGGGTGCTGCGAGCAGATAGGAGGGATAGGTGAAATTCTACCGTTGGTAACAATTACATAAACAATCAAGTGCACACCTGTGAAGTTGGATGGAACCGTGGCCCTGCCACTCCAACGCTTTGTCAGGTGTGCTTTTTTCATAAAGGAGTTCTTATGTTAGATATCAAACGTATTCGTACAGACTTTGATGCTGTCGCAGAAAAATTGGCTACACGTGGTGTAGATGCTGCTGTCTTGAATGAGATGAAAGAAATCGATGCTAAGCGTCGTGACATCTTGGTCAAAGTTGAAACTCTCAAGGCAGAACGCAACACAGTTTCTGCTGAGATTGCCCAAGCTAAGCGCAACAAGGAAAATGCAGATGACAAGATTGCTGCCATGCAAACTCTATCTGCTGAGGTCAAAGCCTTGGATGCTGAATTGGCAGACATCGATGCTAAATTGACAGAATTTACAACGACTCTTCCTAACATCCCAGCTGACAGTGTTCCTGTTGGGGCTGATGAAGATGACAATGTGGAAGTTCGCCGTTGGGGGACTCCACGCGAGTTTGACTTCGAACCTAAAGCTCACTGGGATCTTGGTGAAGACCTTGGCATCCTTGACTGGGAACGCGGTGGTAAGGTAACAGGAGCTCGCTTCCTCTTCTATAAAGGCCTCGGTGCTCGTTTGGAACGTGCTATCTACAACTTTATGTTGGATGAGCATGGAAAGGAAGGCTATACGGAAGTCATCACGCCTTACATGGTTAACCATGACTCTATGTTTGGTACTGGTCAATATCCAAAATTCAAGGAAGACACTTTTGAACTCAGCGACAGCAATTATGTCCTTATTCCTACAGCTGAAGTTCCTCTGACAAACTACTACCGTGATGAAATTCTTGACGGTAAAGACCTGCCAATCTACTTCACTGCTATGAGCCCATCATTCCGTTCTGAGGCTGGTTCAGCTGGCCGTGATACTCGTGGCTTGATTCGTTTGCACCAATTCCACAAAGTTGAAATGGTTAAATTTGCCAAGCCAGAAGAATCTTACGAAGAATTGGAAAAAATGACAGCCAACGCTGAAAATATCCTTCAAAAACTCAACCTTCCATACCGTGTCGTTGCTCTCTCTACTGGAGATATGGGCTTCTCAGCTGCCAAAACTTACGACTTAGAAGTTTGGATTCCTGCACAAAATACCTACCGTGAAATCTCAAGCTGTTCAAACACAGAAGATTTCCAAGCCCGTCGTGCCCAAATCCGTTACCGTGATGAAGCAGATGGCAAAGTTAAATTGCTCCATACCTTGAACGGTTCTGGACTTGCAGTTGGACGTACAGTGGCTGCTATTCTTGAAAACTATCAAAATGAAGATGGATCTGTGACCATCCCTGAAGTTCTTCGTCCATACATGGGTGGAGCTGAAGTTATCAAACCATAAAAAATAAGGTTTAGCTATTTCTAGCTAGACCTTTTTTCGTAACCAAATCAGATAAGCGCCTAATACAAAGAATAAAATAGTGAGGCAAATAACGGTTTCAGCCACTACCAGATAATCCAGAAATGGAAGTTTCAAGATTCCCTGAGCCATCTTAAGCGAAGTAGCTGTGATAATGGTTGGGAAGGTGAGTGCTGAGAAGGCTGGTTGAAAACCTTGTTTTAAAATATTGGGCAGGCGAGTCAAAACAAAGAAAAAGAAAGATTGAGAAGACAAGATCATGACAATCAAGAGCCAAGTCGGTAGACTGGCTCCTCCAACTCGAACTAGAGAAGCCAAGAGTAGAGAGAAGGGAGCGCAATAGATTCCTTCTTGTCCAAGCAAGGCTAGTGGGAGTGGATGTTTCTTTAAATCGCTATAAATAAGGGGATAGAGATAGAAGGTCAAGAGAAAACCAAAACTCAAGGTCGCATAGGCAATTTCGATGATGCCTACCTGAGGATAGGTCAAGGCAGCCACCGCTATCCCCACATAGAGAACCGTCCAGCTAGGAGTCGCATGAACCCTACGACCTGGACAGGCAAACTTGATGGTGAAATCAGCAATCAAGGCCAAGTCCAAGAAAAATGAAAACCACCAGAGCCCTTGCGCTACCAAAGGAAGATGAGGGAATACGCGAAAGACATAAGTTGATAAAATCATCCCAGCCATGGGAAAGGTTGCCATCCCTGATAAAAGAGGGGGCTTGGTCAATTCTTGCTTGGTTTCCTTCCAATTAAAGAGATGAAGAATCAGAAAGTAAATCCACAAAATCAAACCTGTCAGACTCAACAGATGGGACAGAACCGGCAACGTATCTAAAATAAGATTTCCAGCTCCTGCCAAACCTAGCAAACAACCTGAAAATACTAAGGGGAGTTTTTTCATCCTAACCTCCAATAATCATGTTAGTTTCAGTATATCATAAAAGTGCTTAAATGAGGACTTAATACTCATCGAAAATCTCTTCAAACCACGTCAGCTTCTATCTGCAACCTCAAAACACTGTTTTGAGCAACCTGCGGTTAGCCTCCTAGTTTGCTCTTTGACTTTCATTGAGTATTAAAAAAAAAAAACGAAGTCCGATTATTTCAGACTTCATTTTACTCAGATATGAATTAAGCATAAGGTTGCAATTCTGGGTTAATTGGGGTATTAGCTAGATTGTTGGCATAGTTACAGAGGCTTGCTAGACTGACACCAAGAACCACATCCAAGGCATTTTGTTGGCTATAACCAGCTTCTAAAAACTCAGCTAAGGCTTCATCTCCTACACGACCCTTGGTATTGATAACTGCCAAGGTAAACTTAGCTAGGGTGTCCAATTTAGGATCTGTTTCAATTGGAGTACGATTGCGAAGGGCTTGAAGCAGATCATCATTCATCTGGATTTGTTTGATTGAAAAGGCTGTGTGACCTGCAACACAGAAGGCACAACCATTGGTCACGGCTGCCGTGATTTGCACGACTTCGCGCTCAACGGGTGTCAGGCTATTGCGACGGTTGATAGCTCCGACAGTACGATAAGCCTCTAAAGCAGTCGGTGCATTAGCCAAGAGACCGATTAGGTTGGGAATATAGCCATTGTTATCTTTTTCTACTGTTTCAAGAACCTCTTTCACTTCTGCTGGCGCTGATTCTACTGTATGAATTGTAAATGTTGTCATCATAAAACCTCTTTTCATGTTGTTGAAATCTAGTCTATCACAGATTCTATACCTTGTATAATATATATTTTAAATTACACTGATAGAAATTTTTTATGAAAGCAAAAAATCACACGCGGTGTGTGATTCCATTATTTATCAAAATACTTTTTAGTTTCAGCAATAACGACTGGCGACAAGACCAAGAGGGCAATCAAGTTTGGCAGAGCCATCAAGGCGTTGACAATATCTGCGATAATCCAAACCATATCCAACTCGATAAATCCTCCCAGCAAGACCATGAGCACAAAAACCACACGGTAGAGCCAGATAAAGCGAACCCCAAAGAGGAACTCAAAACAGCGTTCTCCATAGTAGTTCCAACCTAGAATCGTTGTAAAGGCAAAGAGAACAAGGAAGATGGTTAAGAGGGCAGGTCCAAAGTGTGAAAAGACTGTTGAGAAGGCTGACTGAGTCAAAGCCACTCCATTCAAGTCACCACTCCAAACACCAGTTACCAAGATGGTCAAACCAGTCAGAGTACAGATAATGAGGGTGTCAATAAAGGTTCCTGTCATGGAAATCAAACCTTGCTCTACTGGTTCATTTGTCTTAGCCGCAGCAGCTGCAATGGGAGCAGAACCCAGACCAGATTCATTTGAGAACACACCACGCGCCACACCATTTTGAATAGCCATCCGAACGCTAGCACCAGCAAATCCACCTACCGCAGCAAGGGGATTAAAAGCTGAGGTAAAGACTAAAGCAATTGTAGAAGGAATTTTCCCGATATTAAAGAAAATAACTGTAAGAGTTCCTAAGATATAAATGATAGCCATAAAAGGCACAACAGTAGTTGAAACCTTTGAAATGGACTTGAGTCCGCCAAAGACTGCAATCGCTACAAAGACAGACAAGACGAGAGCAGTGATAGCTGGCGAAATAGTCGTTGTATTCTGGATAGATTCTGTAATCGAGTTAACTTGAGTGAAGGTTCCGATTCCCAAGAGAGCAACCAGTACTCCTGCTACTGCAAACAAAACAGCAAGTGGACGCCACTTTTTTCCCATCCCTAGAAGGATATAATGCATGGGACCTCCCGCTACTGCACCATGGTCGTCCTTGGTGCGGTATTTGATGGCCAAGAGTCCTTCCGCATACTTGGTAGCCATTCCAAAGAAAGCCGCCATCCACATCCAAAAGAGGGCTCCAGGCCCCCCCACCTTGATAGCCGTCGCAACCCCTATGATATTCCCTGTTCCAACGGTTGATGCCAAGGCTGTACACAGAGCTGCAAAACTGGATACATCCCCATGTCCCTTATCCTGGATAAAAATAAGCTGAAAGGCCTTGGGCAGACGCAAAACCTGCAAGAGTCCTAGCCGAATAGTTAGGTAAAGCCCTGTTCCGACCAATAAAATCAAGAGGGGCGGTCCCCAAGCAAAAGCATCGATTGATTTAAGCAATTCTAACATTTCCTTCTCCTATCTTTTCAACCCCAAAAGAAAGAGCACATGCAAGATACATGTACTCTGGAATGCTTAGATAAATGCTAAAAAGCGGTCTATCCTAGCTCTGTCCTTTTACCTGAGAGTTTGAGCAGTTGCCTGCCTTGCCCCTTCGGTGCCTTTACGGTCTCTCCAGAGTTCCGTCCATTTACAGTCATGGAAAATCAAACGATTCCCCACTTCTATTAAACTTCATTCGGTGTTGGTATTTAATTGATTCTTATTTTACAAAAAATGTTGGCTTTTGTCAATGTGTTTATTAGTAAAAATTAGTTCAACAGTTTTTACTTTATAAAGTCCAGAATACTGCTATCCTTTAAAAGTGACAATAGTTGCGCCACTCCCTCCAGCATTTTGTGGGGCATAGCCGAAACTCTTGACATGTTTGTTTCTTTGTAGGTATTTGGTGACACCTTCACGGATGACACCTGTTCCAATACCATGAATGATATCAACTTGAGCCATATTATTAAGCAAGGCTTGGTCGATAAAGGCATCTAGCTCATTCATGGCCTCTTCATAACGTTTGCCTCGAAGGTCCAGTCTGGCTTGTGGGCCACGACCAGAAGTTCGTTTCACGACATTGACCTGTTTCTTCTTGACTTGCTTTTCTTGCTGGGCTTGAACAAGGTCAAACTCTTTCTCTTCCAAGGTCATCTTAATCAAGCCAACTTGGGCTTCCCAACGGCCATCCTTAAGTTGACTGGTCAGGGTACCACGCTGTCCATAACTGAGAACAACGATATCATCTCCCACCTTTGGAGCACGTTTTTTCTTGGCCTTTTGAAGGACCTTGTTTTTAGACAAGTCCACTTTTTCAGGAGCCAATTTTTTCAGCTTGGCCTTGGCTTCAATGATTTCATGAGGTTTGAGCTGGGACTTACTGTGGAGATTTTTGAGAATCTGGTCACTCTCACTGAGGGCCATGGCCACAATCTCAGCAGCCTGTTCACGCGCCTTATTAAGCTCGGTTTCCTTTTCACGATTGAGTTCATTGTAGAGTTTTTTTAGCGCACGATTCATCTTGAGATTTTCTTGCTCCACCTCACGGATATTGTCCAAGCGTTTGCGACTCTCTAACGTCTGCTCTTCCAGTTGCTCAATAATCCGATTGACATCATTGTCCTGATCGACCTGCTGGCTTGCCTCCCCTACAATAACTTCAGATAAGCCTAAACGTTTAGCAATTTCAAAGGCATTGCTTCGGCCAGGAACTCCCTGCATAAAGCGATAGGTCGGGCGTAGAGTTGCAGTATTAAACTCCATGCTGGCATTTTGCACAAAGGCTGTCTCAATACCGTAGGCCTTGAGTTCCGGATAGTGGGTAGTCGCCATAGTCTTGACTTGACGCAGGCGAAGGTCCTCCAGAATAGCCATGGCAAGGGCGGCTCCCTCTTGGGGATCTGTACCAGCCCCCAACTCATCCAAGAGCAAGAGCGAATGCTGGTTGACCTTACCAAGAATATCCACAATATTGGTCATGTGGCTAGAGAAGGTAGACAAGCTCTGTTCAATAGACTGCTCATCGCCAATATCGGCAAAGATTTCTTCAAAAATACCAACACGACTTCCCTTATCTGCTAAAATCGGCAAACCTGACTGAGCCATAACCTGCGTCAATCCCAGAGTTTTAAGCATGATGGTCTTCCCGCCCGTATTGGGACCTGTAATGACAATGGCTGTTAAATCTTGGCCAAAATGGACATCATTTGCGACGGCATTTTTGACCAAAGGATGACAGACATGGAGCAGTTGAATCTCTTGATTTTCTGACAGCTGAGGAACGACTGCTTGCCTTTCTTGGATAAAGCGTACCTTGGCACGAATCAAGTCCAGATGGCCGATAATCCAAGCGTCATTAGCAATCTCAGCCGCATGAGGTCGGACACGCTCAGAAATTTCTTGAAGAATTCGAAGCATTTCATAGCGCTCATCTGCTCGCAGACTAGCAATTTCCTCGCTCAGTTTGACCACCTCACGGGGTTCGATATAGACGGTGTTTCCGCTGGCAGAAATATCATGAACAACACCTGCAATCTTATTGCGGTAGGTATTTTTAACTGGTAAAACCTGACGGCCATTTCTGCTGGCAACGATTCCTTCCGTCAACATCTGCGACTTTTGCTTGAGCAAATCTTGCAAGACATCGCGTACCTGACTCTCACTATCATGGATTTTTCGACGGATGCGCGCCAATTCTTCACTGGCAAAATTTTCAATAAAACCTGCATCATTAAAGGCTTGGAGATTTCCTTGTAATTGCGGAAAATCGTGTAATTTCTCAAACCAAAGGGCTAACTCTTCCAAGCTGACATTTTCCAGATTGGCATAAAAACTTTGCAGTTCTCGGCTAGCAAGAAGCACGCGCTTCAAGAGGAGGAACTCCTCGATATTGAGATCTGCCCCCATCTCCAACCGCTTGCAGACTCCTGCGATTTCCTTAATTGCGAGAATGGTAAAATGCGGTTGCTCGATAAAGAGAGCCTGCATTTCCTTCATCTCAGCAAAAGCCTGTTTAATTTTATCTGCCTTAGCAGTCGGAGCCAGCTGTCTCAATTGCTCCAAGCCCTGCTCGGTCAACAAATGGGGTTCAAACAAAGCCTTGACCTTATTGAACTCTAATGTTTCTAATATTTTCTTATTCATCTTTATTTCCTTGTCTTTGAATGTCTAGGTGTGGTAGCTTTTTATATTCTGATAGATTCGAGTCAAATCTGTAAACAAAGGGCTAGGAAAACTCCTGCCCTTTTTATCCGATTAAATTTGTCACCCAGATTTGTTTGAGCCAACTAGTTGTTACTGGTATGCTCTGGATGATGTGTTTTGCGACGATACTCTTTTCAAGAGGATTTTGTATAGCTGCCATGGGAATGGTTGCTAGTATGGTCAAGGCCATTTGCAAGACAAATAAGGTCACCAACATGGACAAGATCCCTGCTGAAACTTGGAACAACTTGCCACCCAGTTTTTTACTAGGAATTAAGTGTAACAAGAGACCAAGTAAACGACCGATGCTATAGACAATCCCAAATACAAGCAAGTAGCCGATACCTGCGTAAAAGACCTTATCCAACTGGAAAAGTTGATCCGATGGGAAAAAGAAAGTTCCCTGACCTTCCTGCGGATTTGCATAAGGGAGCAGCAAATGAAATTGCTCTCCAATTCCCTTGTAAAACTGGCCGGCCACAAAAGCCGATGCCATGGCTGAAATCAGGTAATAAACCTGTAAGAGCAAGCCTCTCCGATAGCCGATATAAAATCCCCAAGCCAAGACCAATAGAAGAAGGAGTGAAATCATAAGGAATCCTCAATCTTGCTCTGTTCTTGCTTGCAAGTCACAAGCTTGTGACGGAGTTCTTCTAATTCTTGCTCCTTATCATCAAATTCAATCTCACGGCTGAGCTGAGTTGATAAACAGTTGACTGCCAACAAAAGAGCGATTGTTTCATCGTCTGCACTAGGCATTTGTTCTTTAATTGCTTGGTATTTTTCTGTCGCAACCTTGGCGATTTCCTCCATAAAAAGGTTATCATGCTCGCTTGTCAAAGTTAATGATTTTTTCCCGAATGTAAATTTGAATCGATTTAGATTTGCCATAAAATTCACCTCACGATATTATACCAAAATTCGCTAATTTTGTCAGTTTTTACAAATTTGCCTGCTTTTATGGTACAATAGAAACTATGGCAAGTATAACACTCACACCAAGTGAAAAGGAGATTCAGGCTTTTCTTGAACACTATCAAACCAGTCTGGCTCCCAGCAAGAATCCCTATATCCGCTACTTTTTGAGGCTACCCCAAGCAACGGTTTCTATCTATACTTCTGGAAAGGTCTTACTTCAGGGTGAAGGGGCTGAGAAATACGCTCGTTTCTTTGGCTATCAAGCTGTAGAGCAAACCAGCGGACAAAATCTCCCTTTGATTGGGACAGATGAGGTAGGAAATGGTTCCTACTTTGGTGGACTTGCAGTTGTGGCTTCCTTTGTCACACCTGACCAGCATACCTTCTTGCGAAAACTCGGTGTAGGGGATTCCAAGACTCTGACCGACCTAAAAATCCGTCAGATTGCCCCTATCCTCAAAGAAAAAATCCAGCACCAGGCACTGCTTCTCTCACCAAGCAAGTACAACGAGGTCATCGGAGACCGCTACAATGCTGTTTCGGTTAAGGTTGCCCTCCATAATCAGGCTATCTATCTCCTCCTTCAAAAAGGCATCCAGCCCGAGAAAATTGTGATTGACGCCTTTACCAGTGCTAAAAATTATGACAAGTACTTGGCGCAAGAGGCCAATCGTTTCAGCAATCCTATTAGCCTAGAAGAAAAGGCCGAGGGCAAATACTTGGCCGTCGCAGTTTCTTCTATCATTGCGCGTGATCTCTTTCTAGAAAATCTTGAAAATCTGGGACGAGAACTGGGCTATCAACTTCCAAGTGGAGCTGGAACGGCTTCTGACAAGGTGGCTAGCCAGATTTTACAAGCCTATGGTATGCAGGGACTAAATTTCTGCGCCAAACTGCACTTTAAAAATACTGAAAAAGCGAAAAAACGCTTAGAAAGGTAAGTTATGAATTCATTTAAAAATTTCCTAAAAGAGTGGGGATTGTTCCTCCTGATTCTGTCATTACTAGCTTTAAGTCGTATCTTTTTTTGGAGCAATGTCCGCGTAGAAGGGCATTCCATGGATCCAACCCTAGCGGATGGCGAAATCCTCTTTGTTGTCAAACACCTCCCTATTGACCGTTTTGATATCGTGGTTGCCCATGAGGAAGATGGCAATAAGGACATCGTCAAGCGCGTAATTGGAATGCCTGGCGATACTATCCGTTACGAGAACGATAAACTTTACATCAATGATAAAGAAACGGACGAACCTTACCTAGCTGACTACATCAAACGTTTCAAGGATGATAAACTCCAAAGCACCTACTCAGGCAAGGGCTTTGAAGGAAATAAAGGAACTTTCTTTAGAAGTATCGCTCAAAAAGCCCAAGCCTTCACAGTCGATGTCAACTACAATACCAACTTTAGCTTCACTGTTCCAGAAGGAGAATACCTTCTCCTCGGAGATGACCGCTTGGTTTCTAGCGACAGCCGCCACGTAGGTACCTTCAAAGCAAAAGATATCACAGGGGAAGCTAAATTCCGCTTCTGGCCAATCACCCGTATCGGAACATTTTAAGAAACCTAAGAGGCCGAGAATCCCCAATCTCAGCCTCTTCTTCTATCGTGAGAATATGATTATTCACTATCCAGTTTGATTAAGATAGAAACAAAGTTATACTCAATGAAAATC
>NZ_VMLI01000010.1:24589-92703 GCF_013276625.1 Streptococcus sp. 9903
CAGTAACATATATACGGCAAGGCGAAGCTGACGTGGTTTGAAGAGATTTTCGAAGAGTATTAACTCTCACCTATTTATGCAAAGGAATCTTATGGAAGTTTATTTTTCAGGAACCATTGAACGGATTATTTTTGAAAATCCCAGCAATTTTTATCGTATCCTCCTCCTAGAAATCGACGATACAGACGCAGAGGATTTTGATGATTTTGAAATTATTGTCACCGGCACCATGGCTGATGTGATTGAGGGCGAAGACTACACTTTTTGGGGGCAAATTGTCCAGCACTCCAAGTATGGGGAACAACTGCAAATCAACCGTTATGAACGTGCAAAACCAACTAGCAAGGGCTTGGTCAAGTACTTTTCAAGTAGCCATTTCAAGGGAATTGGTCTCAAGACAGCTCAGAAAATAGTGGACACCTATGGCGACAATACCATTGACGAAATTTTGCAACACCCAGAAAAGTTAGAAGGCATCGCAGGACTATCTGCCAAAAATCGCGAGGCTTTCGTCTCCACTCTCCGTCTCAACTACGGAACGGAGATGGTTTTGGCCAAACTAGCCAACTACGGCATTCCCAACAAACTAGCCTTTCAGATTCAAGACTTTTACAAGGAAGAAACCCTTGATGTGGTTGAAAATTATCCCTATCAACTGGTTGAGGATATCAAGGGGTTGGGATTTACTATTGCTGACCAACTAGCTGAGGAACTAGGCATCGAAAGTCAGGCTCCTGAACGCTTCCGTGCAGGACTAGTTCATAGTCTTTTTCAGGCCTGTATGGAAACAGGGGACACCTATGTTGAAGCTCGGGATTTGCTAGAACAAACCCTTACTCTCCTTGAATCTTCTCGCCCCGTAGAACTGGATCCCAGTCAAGTTGCCCAAGAACTCTCCTACCTGATTGAAGAAGACAAGGTTCAGCAGATTGATACAAAAATTTTTGACAACAGCCTCTTTTTCGCTGAGGAAGGCATCCGCAGTCACTTGGTTCGTATCCTTGAAAAAGGAAAACAGAAGAGTCATGATTTAGAAACCATTCAAAAACATATCGCTACTGTCGAAGAAGATCTGGAGATTGAATATGATAACATTCAAAAACAGGCTATCTGTGATGCTATCCAGAACAAGGTCTTTATTCTGACAGGCGGTCCAGGTACTGGTAAGACAACGGTTATCAATGGGATCATCGCTGTTTATGCCCTCTTAGAAGGACTTGACCTCAGGAAAAAAAGCAATTTACCGATTCTTCTTGCTGCTCCAACTGGTCGAGCCGCTAGGCGCATGAATGAATTAACAGGCTTGCCTAGCGCTACTATACACCGCCACTTAGGAATGACAGGTGACGATGATACCAGTCATCTGGAAGATTATCTGGATGCTGACTTTATCATCGTGGATGAATTTTCTATGGTGGATACTTGGCTGGCCAATCAACTCTTCTCCAACATCTCTTCTAACAGTAAAATCCTCATCGTGGGCGACAGCGACCAGTTGCCTTCTGTCAGTCCTGGACAAGTTCTAGCTGATCTGCTTCATATTCCCTTGATTCCTCAGACTCGCTTGGAAAAAATTTACCGGCAAAGCGAAGAATCAACCATCGTCACCCTAGCTAGTCAAATTCGACAGGGCATCTTGCCAGCTGATTTCACTCAGAAAAAAGCTGACCGTTCCTACTTTGAAATCGCTAGTGGCCATATTCCTGCCACCATTGAAAAGATCTTAGGCGCTGCCCTCAGAAGTGGTATTCCTGCCCGTGATATCCAAGTTCTGGCTCCCATGTACCGAGGGACGGCAGGGATTGATGCTATCAATCAGCTCATGCAAGACCTGCTCAATCCACCACAAAAAGACCAACTCAGTTTTGAAGCTCCCCAGTGTCACTATCGTAAAGGAGATAAGGTCATTCACTTGGTCAACGATGCTGAAATCAATGTTTTTAATGGAGATTTAGGAGCCATCACAGACCTGATTCCGGGTAAATACACCGAGTCGAAACAAGACGAGATTGTCATTGATTTTGACGGCAACGAGGTCTCTTACCCACGTAACGAATGGTACAAGATTCGCTTGGCCTATGCCATGAGTATCCATAAGTCTCAGGGAAGTGAGTTCCCTGTTGTTATCCTACCTATCACCAGTGCTAGCAGGCGTATGCTGGAGCGTAATCTCATCTATACAGCCATTACACGCGCCAAAAGCAAGCTTATCTTACTAGGCGAATTACAGGCCTTTGACTATGCTACCCAACATATCGGAACTGCCCGAAAAACCTATCTGATTGAACGCTTCAGTGATTTATTGGAGAATGTTGAAGAAAAGCAACCAGCTATCTCCGAAACAGCCACATCAAACGCCTCTGAACAATCCTACATCCTGACAGAAGAAAACTGGGACAGTATCCCAGCCATGATTGGGATTACAGACGCAGACCTCAAAGAGATTTTTGGAAAATAGTGCACAAGAAAACCCACCAATTCAGGTGGGATTTTTGTTTATTAAGATTATTTAACTGTTGCTGTGCTTGTGATCAATTCAACAGCTTTTTTAATTGTGATGTCGTGTTTTAACATATCAGCTGAAAGCAAGCTTTGTACTTGAGCAACTTCCATGTTGTAGTCTGCAGCCAATTGCTCGATTTCTTTTTGGATTTCTTCTTCTGAAGCATCAAATCCTTCAGCTTTGGCAACTGCTTCGATAACAAGGTTAGTCTTAGTACGTGACTCAGCTTCTGCTTGGTATTGATTGTGAAGGTCTTCTTGAGTAGTTCCAGTGATTTGGAAGTACATGTCAGGGTTGATACCTTGACGTTGCAAGTTTCCAAGGAATTCGTTTACTGAGCGGTGAACTTCTTCGTGAATCATTTCTTCTGGAAGTTCTACGATTTCAGCGTTTTCTACAGCTTTATCAATTGCTGCACCTTCTACTGCATCTTTGTAAGCTTCTTCTTTAGCAGCAGCCAATTCATTACGGTATTTTTCTTTCAATTCAGCAAGTGTTTCAACTTCTTCGTCGATGTCTTTTGCAAGCTCATCGTCAAGAGCTGGAACTTCTTTAGCTTTTACTTCGTGGATAGTTGTCACGAATTTAGCTTCTTTACCTGCAAGGTCTTCTGCTTGGTAGTCTTCTGGGAATGTTACAACGACATCAACAGTTTCACCAGCTGAGTGACCTACCAATTGATCTTCGAAACCAGGGATGAATTGACCTGAACCAAGTCCAAGTGAGAAGTTTTCACCTTTTCCGCCATCAAATTCAACACCGTCGATAGAACCAACGAAGTCGATGACAACAGTGTCGCCGTTTTCAGCAGCAGCTTCTTTGATAACCAATTCAGCCAAGTTATTGCGTTCGCGTTCGATACGCTCTTCAACGTCAGCGTCAGTTACTTCTTTTTCAACATCTACTGATACTTCAAGGTTTTTGTAGTCACCCAATTTTACTTCAGGTTTTGTAACGACTTCAGCAGTGATAACCCAGTCTTGACCTTTTTCCATTGAAGTTACGTCAATTTTTGGTTGAGCAACGACTTCAAGACCAGCTTCTTTTACAGCTGCTTCATAAGCATTTGGCAAAAGAGCGTTCATAACATCTTGGTAAAGTGACTCTTCACCAAATTTTTTATCGAAGATAGGACGTGGAAGGTGACCTTTACGGAAACCTGGAACATTAAGAGATTTCTTCACTGAGTTGAAGACACGATCCAATTCTGGTTTGATTTGGTCTTGAGAGATAGTGAAAGTCAAGACACCACGGTTTGTTTCTTTGTTTTCAAATGATACAGACATTCTGTCATTTCTCCTTAAAATTTTTTAAATACAGTCTATTATAACATAAACGAGCGACTTTTTTCAAGTAACGAATGCGCTTTTCAATGATGGGGGAGGTACGGTTTCTTCTTAGTTTTCTTTAGGTTTCGAATATAATCTTATAAAAGATGCTTAATGATGGCTGATTACAGTAAAAAACGAATCGCCCACACATCCCTCATTAGGCGATTCGTTTTGTATTATTTAACCACAAGAACCTTGTAATATTCATACTTATTTGGCTGTGTAATCTTAATTTTTTGACCATAGAAACCATCGATTTCTTTATCAAAATAATCTGAAAATCTTGATGGCAAGCGTTTCATCTTAAGAACCTCACCAGATTGGTCTGCATATACAAGGAAATGATAGTGGGTTGTAGACATACCATCATCGATCAATACAAAGTAACCTGTTTTGAGCTTACCTTGTCCATTATCTAAATAGTATAATTTATTGTTATTGATGGTGAAGTCAGTAGATGGAAGTCTAAGTCGTACACCTGGGTCTTCTAGATAAAGATCATTACCAACTTTTTTGATTTCTGATCTAGTTGTCATCTCTGGAAGTGGTGTCACTCTACGACCATCTGCTCCAAAGTAATATCGACCTGGTAGATTTTGGAAATTACGAATAACAGCTTTAGGATCAATTTCTTGTCCTTCTTCTTTATTATCCACCAAAGCCAACATCGTATTGGAAACTTGATCCCCATATTTTTCGGAAAACTTCTTGAACTCAGGTTTGATATACCAAGTGTTTTTATCCACGATAACATCAGTAAAGTTATTTCCGTCAAATTTTGCTGTAATCAGATATTCATATCCATCGCCTAAACGAACAATATCATCATTTTTATAAGGGCTATCTTGTAAAGTGAACATATGGCCATCCTTGCTGAGAATATAGCCTGTCCCATCACTAGAATTTACAACTCTATCAGAGGCCATTGCACCTGATTGTTCAAAATAATACCAATTACCATCTATGAACACCCAACCTGTCATCATAGAACCACTAAAATGAAGATAGTACCAAGTAGCCCCTTCTTTGTACCAACCTGTACGCATGGCGCCACTATCTGCTAGGGAGTACCAGGTATTGCCTTCCTTGTACCAGCCAGTACGCATAGCTCCACTATCTGCTAGTGAATACCATGTAACACCGTCTTTGAGCCATCCTGTCTGCATTTTTCCAGAACCGTCAAAATGGTACCAAGAACCAGCATTTTGTACCCATTTATCCTTAGCTAAACTGCCATCTTGTGAAAGATTCCAGTCAGCACCATTTTTAACCCAAGTATCTGCAGCCTGTGCTTGGTTGATAGACAAAAGCAGACCAGCACCTGCAAGCAAACCAAGAGTAAGTAATTTAGATTTTTTCATAGCTATTTCCTCCTTTATCGAACAGCTATAAAAAGATATTTTCCATCATAAACATTCTACATAACTCCTAATAATCCTTAAGAGTCAACCAATACCTTCTTTCTATCATCATTGTCCACCCCACACCTTTATGATATACTAAATATAAATATTTTCTTAAAACTTCTACTTTTGGAACATTTTTGGAGGCAAAAATATGCGGTGGGATATTGGTTCAGTTTATAAATACATTCGTAAGTCAAAAGGGATCACACAAAATGAGGTCTGTGGTGACTACATTACTCATTCTAACTTATCGAAGTTTGAAAATAATCATTCTACTCCTAGATATGATACTATGGAGTTGCTTTTGAGGCAAGTTGATATGAGTTTCGATGAATTTCATTATATTTGTCAACATTACCAAATGGATTCTCGTAAGAAATTATTTTCAGAATATTATCAGGTTATTTCTTCGCCTAATCTAGAAGAAATGAAGACACTGCTATCAAAATGTCAAATTTATCTAGATGAAGTGCAGAATGATATCCCAATAGAACACGCTGTGAAAGAGCTAACCATTTTTATAGAAGTGATTGAAAATCAGTTTTCCGATAAAGCCCAAGCCTTAGCTGAAGAGTTATGGAAAGAATTGGAAAAAAGGGATCAGTGGTTCCTCTCAGATTTACGGTTATTAGTGATGATCATCTTTCATTTCCCTATTGATTCACTAGAAATGCTACGCCAGAGGCTTGTTAAATCTCTAAATAAATACACAGATTATCGTCCAATTCAAAGTATTCATTACTCCATTCTAGCCAATATGACACGAATGTACCTTGAAGCAAATAAGAAAGATGATTGTCTATGCTTAATTCAAGAATATCTTGATTTAGCAAAAATATTGAAACGATACGATTTATTAGGTGTAGCTCAAGTACGTCTGGGAATCGTTAATGAAAATCATGCTATGATTAATAAAGGATTATCCTTACTCGAATCAACAAATGAAAGTCGATTACTGCGGGAAATGAAAAGAGAAGTTAGTGATTATTATCAAGCAGATTTTTTTGAAACAGAGGGCAAATAGTAACTATTATTTTATGAATAAAAGCGAACATGACTTCCTAGTAGACAAAGTTGTTCGCTTTTTTCGTTTTACTCTGTCAGATAGTTTATTTCACAACAAAAACATTTCCTGTCTTACTATCGATTTTAACAGTTTGACCGTAGAAACCATCAATTTCTTTATTAAGATAATCTGAAATTCCTGTTGGCAATCGTTTCATTTTAAGAATTTCACCAGATTGGTCTGCATAAACAAGAATATGATAGTGATGATAGCTTGGTCTATCATCAATCAATGCAAAATAACCTGTTTTTAGTTTGCCATTAGCACCCTCTAAATAGTATAGTTTATTATTATTGATTGTAAAGCTGGTAGCTCCAAGACGAAGTCGTGCACCCGGATTTTCTAAATAGACATCATTGCCAACTTTTTTAATCTCTGAATAGGTGGTCATTTCTGGTAGATTTGTTACACGACGACCATCTGCCCCAAAGTAATACCTGTTTGGTAAGTTTTGGAAATTCTTTATAACAGCTTTAGGATCAATTTCCTGTCCTTGATCTTTATTATCTATTAAAGCCAACATTGTATTGGAAACGTAATCCCCATATTTATTAGAAAACTTTTTAAACTCTGGCTTGATGTACCAAGCATTTTTTTCAACAATGACTCCATCTTTTCTATAAATAAAATGATAATCATACCCATCAGACAAAGTAACAATATTTGTGATAATTGTATCATCCGCTTGAGATTGTTCAACCTGACTTGGGAGTTTGGTTAACATATAACCATCCTTACCAATGACATAACTTTCCCCATCACTGGCTGGAACAGCTCTATCTGCGACCATAGCACCTGATTTTTCAAAGTAAGACCATTTACCATTTGGAGTCGCCCATCCTGTTGCCATAGCGCCACTGTCTTTGAGATAGTACCAAGTAGACCCTTCTTTGTACCAACCTGTACGCATGGCGCCACTATTTGCTAGTGAGTACCATGTGCTACCTTGCTTGTACCAGCCAGTGCGCATAGCACCACTATCTGCTAGAGAATACCAAGTATTGCCGTCTTTGAGCCAGCCTGTCTGCATTTTACCAGCGCTATCGAAGTGATACCATGACCCAGCATTTTGTACCCATTTATCCTTAGCTAGACTGCCATCTTGAGAAAGATTCCAGTCAGCACCATTTTTAACCCAAGTATCTGCAGCCTGTGCTTGGTTGATAGACAAAAGCAGACCAGCACCTGCAAGCAAACCAAGTGTGAGTAGTTTAGATTTTTTCATAACTATTTCCTCCTGTCATGAAAATTTAAAGTTGCTGTATGATTTTAACCTCCTTTTGGATTTTTTATATTTTATAATATATATGTTAATCTAAATATTTCTAACTCTATTTTACTCCCCTATAAAATGAATGTCAACAAATAACATAAAAACATTGTGAAAAAAATATTTTACCGTACTAGAACTACTTACTCACTTCTTGGTACTAAATTAAGTCATTTCTCCGATATTATTTTATATAACTACTAAAAATCCTCATGCCCCACCAAGTGGTGCTGAAAGGCATAGACCGCAGCTTGTGTGCGATCACTGACCTCAAGTTTGGCAAGAATGTTAGACACGTGCGTTTTGACCGTCTTGAGAGAGATAAAAAGTTCGTCTGCGATACGCTGATTTTCATAGCCCTTGGCGATGAGTTGGAGTACATCTCGCTCACGCGCAGTCAGATCCTCATGTAGTTCTATGTGATTGCGGTGGTATTCGACCTTCTTGCTGACCTCTTGCTCAATGGCCAGCTCCCCAGCAGCCACCTTACGGACAGCATGAAGCAATTCGTCTGCACTAGAAGTCTTGAGCATATAGCCTTTAGCACCAGCATTCAAAACCGGCATTATTTTTTCATTGTCCAAGTAAGAGCTCACAATCAAAATCTTGGCTTCAGGCCATTCTTTGAGGATAGCCAAAGTCGCATCAATTCCATTCATTTCAGGCATGACGATATCCATGACAATAACATCTGGACGCAATTTCAAGGCTAAGTCAATACCCTGAAACCCGTTGGACGCTTCCCCTACAACTTCTACATCGTCTTGGAGGTCAAAGTAGCTTTTCAAGCCCAATCGGACCATTTCATGGTCATCTACTAGTAAAATTTTCATCTTTACTCCTTTATCATTCCTTATCGAGCAAGGGAATACGAATATCAACTGCCAGTCCTTGCTTGGGTGCTGTCAAAAGTTGAACTGTTCCAGCCATATCTTCAACCCGCTCCTTGATATTGCGGAGTCCATAACTCAGGTCGTCTAAGCTCCCTAACTGGAAACCAATCCCATTGTCCACCACCTTCAGCTGTACTTCAACATCTGTCTGATAGAGATAGACATCCAGACAAGATGCCTGAGCATGGCGAAGGGTATTGCTGATCAACTCTTGCAGGATACGGAAGATATGCTCCTCGATTTTCTTAGGTAATTTCGTCACGTTTTGCTTGAAACTAACCTTGAGATCACTCTTGTCCTCAAGCTCTTTTAAGAGGATTTGAATCCCCTCTATCAAGCTCTTCTGTTCCAATTCAACCGGTCGCAAATGCAGGAGCAAGACTCTCAAGTCCTTCTGGGCTGTTTCTAAAATAGCTGTGACACTCTGCAACTGGGTCTGCATCTTTTCTCTATCCAATTTCAAAGCCTGCTGGCTGACACCTGATAAAATCATGTGAGCTGCAAACAATTCCTGACTAACCGTATCGTGCAAATCCCGAGCAATCCGCTTCCGTTCTTTCTCGATGATTTCCTCTTCCTGAGCAAGACTGTGATTTTCAGCTTTTTGAAGAGCTTCTGTCAAAAGGTTAAGTTTCCCTGACAAGAACTCGAAACTGGCATCCAACTCTGGATCAGCAATCTGAACCACTTCTTGTCCTGCTAATAAACGCTTGAGATTAGCCTGCATTTTTCTTAGAGAAAGCTCTTCAACACCTCTCCAAAACAGGGCTAAGAGACAGGCCATGGACATGCTGAATACCAACAACAAAAAGATAAATTTTTCTGTTTTTTCGACATCGTGCAAGAAAATAGACCAGTCAAAATCAAGGATTTCCATCAAGCTGTGGGAGAAAAATAAGACAAACAGGAAGGAGGTGAGAGCAATGATTACATAAGCTTGTTTTTTCATCCTCTGACCACCTCCACATCCCCAATCATAGTAGTCAAGAAAATCTTGACACTCTTGTTACTCTTAAGATAGTCTCTTGTTTCTTGATGATAGTGTTCATTGCGGAGAGCACGCTTGGGCTGATTGAAAAAAGTCAAATCCCCATAGAGACAGTTAACACTGAGACTAACTTCTACATCTACGGGTACAATGATTTTAGTTGTTCCTACCATCTTTCTGAGGATAATGACATTGTCATGATTGGTTAGGATGACCCTCTCCAGATGAATAGTGTCCTTGCCCATGAGACGAAAAAGATTGATATCATCAAACTGGCAAGTCTGGTAGCTTGAAAAATGATGGAGATTACCAAACCAACGATTTTTCTCCTTCTTAACCGTTACCACCTCTTCAAAAACCAAATTAGTCTGCTCTTTTTCCTGGTTCATCATCGGATAAAGAAGAAAGAGACTGTATATAACCGCAACAAAAATAGCTAGAATCACAAAGGGATTGAGCATGACGATGAAAAAGAAGAGAATGGTTGCCACTACTAAAAGAAGATTATTGCCCTCTTTACCAGTGTAATAGCGAATCAAAAGCAAAAAGAGGAATAAAATCAGCAGAAAACGCGAAAAATGCTCTGATACCATCAAAATCAGAGCTCCTGTCAAAAGACAGGCTTCAATAAATAAAAAGATTTTAAATTTTCTCATAGGTGCATCCTCTCCCTTCTATTTTATCACACTTCAAAAAAGTCACCTCAGTCTGAGGATGGAAAAAAGGCGGTGATTACGCCTTCTTCATCTGATCATTTGCTTCTTTTAATTTTCCATATAGAAGATAGCCAACTTTTTGCAGATCTGCTATGGTGGCACAATTAAGGGCACACATAATCAAGCGTAAATCTGCTTTCCAGCCTTGAATAATGTCAATCACTTCTTCGACTGTGTAGGTTTCAATCAATTCCAGAACGGTTCGTGACAGCCCTACAGCCTTTGCGCCAAAGACCAAGCACTTAATCATATCCAACGGATTCCGAACGCCACCACTGACCAAGAGTTCGACCTTGTCTTTCCAGTCTTGGGCATTGAGAAGGGCTTGCATGGTAGATTGGCCCCATTGATTGAGATAATCACGTTGGCCACTGCGACGATTTTCGATATAAGCAAAGCTGGTGCCACCACGACCTGACAGGTCAAAGGTTCGAACGCCCAATTCATAGGCTCTCTCGATGGTCTTCACATCCATTCCAAAACCTACTTCCTTGAGGACAATCGGAACAGGGATTTGTTTGCTATAGTCTGCCAGATGCGATTGCCAGCTTCTGAACTTCCTTTCTCCCTCAGGCATGAGCAATTCCTGCATAACATTGACATGCACTTGCAGGAGAAGAGGAGTCATCTCTTCTACAGTCTGAAGACCTAACTCGACAGACTTGTCCAATCCAATATTGGTTCCAAGAAGGAGATTTGGATGGCTAGACTTAACAGAAAAAGAGTCATCTGCTGAATCTTTGAGGGCTACGCTATAAGAACCCGTCACAAATAAAATTCCACAGGTTTCTGCCACTTGAGCCAGCTTTTGATTGATTTCTTTTCCCTTATCGCTTCCACCCGTCATGGCATTGATATAGAAAGGAAAGTCCCACTTGCGACCTGCAAATTCTGTCGACAGATCGATTTCATCCAGGTCGTAAAGAGGCAAGGAAGAATGAATCAGCTCCACCTCATCAAAGCTATTATAGGAACTTTTCTGCTCAAGAGCATAGCGGATATGCTCGTCCTTACGATTTGTCGTCATGTCCTATCCTTTCTTGATATAAGAGCTCAATCCCCAGATCGGCCCAGCGATTTTTTAGGGTTTCAGTTGATTGCTCATCAAAACTCAAGGCAATACCACAGTCACCACCACCAGCACCGCTACTCTTAGCAACAGCTTGCAAATCTTGACTGGCTTCTTTCAGCTGTCTGAGCGAAGGTGTGTAAATATCTGGACTCAAGCCTTCTAAAAGCTGGCTGGCTGTTTCCACCTGCTCAATGATTTTTTCTGCATTCCCTTGCTCCAAGGCTTCTACCAAAGTAGCCACTGTTTCTTTTGAGGAAGTTAAAAAACTCTGATTGATATTTTGCTTGATTTGCTGGACCATGTTACTCGATACAGCCACTTCCTTGGTCCATCCCACTAGGAAATCACATTCTAAAGTTGGTTTCACTTGCGAAATTGAAAAGCCCCAATCACGCTCCAAAACTGTCGTCAAGTTTTCTTCTTCCAACCAAGCAGCTACCTGCTGGCGGTCAAATGACTGGTATAGAACCAATTCCTCTGCCACAATACAGGCAAGGTCTCCCATGGAGCCATTATCGCCTCGCTTGAGCAAGACCGCGCTAGCTAGCTTGAACAAGAGCTCCTGATCAACCGAAAGCTTATACAGAGCCAGTAAAGCCTTGATAACCAAGACAACGACGCTACCGCTAGAACCTAGACCAAACTTTTTGCCCTCCCGTTCCATTTTGCCACGGATTTCCAAGGAAAAGGGTCGCAAGATTTGCCCACGATAAACGAGGAAATCTTCCGCTAAAGCAATCGTTTCTTGAATCAAGCTGTAGTTGTGATTGGGCGTCAAATCTACTGCGAAATCAAACAGATCTGAGTAGATACGGTAGTTTTTAGAAAAAGCAATCTCGGCTCTCATATAGATGGGGATAGCCTTTATCAAGGCTAACTGCCCTGGTTCTAAAATAGCATATTCGCCAGCCCAATAGAGCTTTCCGCAAGTTTTAACAGCAATCATCTTGGCTCAAATCCTTTGTTTTTGACACAATCAAGCGATAACGTTGACCGAAGATTTCTGATAAATGCTCCAAGTCTTTCTCCTGACAGAGAACCTTGACATTGGGACCAGCATCCATGGTAAAGTAGCAGGCCTCTCCTTGCTCGCGAAGTTGACGAACAAAGTCCATGGCTTCATAGCTTGCATCGGTCAGATAAGAAAAGGCTGGTGATGCAGTTTTGGTCGTAGCGTGCATAGCCAGGGCATTTTTCTCCGTTAATTCCCCAACCTTAGCAAAATCATTTTCTTTGAGGTAAACCAGCATATCCTGATAATCCTTCTCAGACTGACGCACCCAGTCATCAAAGGTCGTCGAGGTTTCCACACAAAGTTTCATCCCATCACGACTAGAGATTGGTTTTTTCTTGTCTTCTAGCACCAACATAATCATAGCTAGTTTCAGGTCTGTCTCTACAGGATAAATTTCCCCACTATCCTTATCCCAAGCACCTAGAGGTCCATAAAAACTCCTAGAGGAAGAGCCAGAGGCAAACTTAGCCTCCTGTGCCAACTGGCTCCGAGTCAATCCAAGCTGAAAATAAGCATTGCAAGCCTTGACCAAGGCAGACAAACCGCTAGAACTTGAGGACAGGCCCGCTGCCGTAGGCATATTGTTTTGAGTATCGATACGGACAAAGCCTTCTCCAACTGGACGGTAGCGGTCGATTATTTTGCTCATCTTAGCATGCTCAGCCTCATTTTGGAGCTGACCGTTGATATAAAAAGCATCAGCTGTCGTATGGGCTGGCAAAGGTGACAAAGTTGTCTCCGTATACATATTTTCCAAAGTCAGAGAAATACTGCTAGTAGCAGGCACCATCTCTTTTTCTTTTTTCTTTCCCCAATATTTGATAATGGCAATATTTGCGTAGGAACGTACTGTTACAGGCTCTCTATCCATGTCTGAACAGCTCCTTTCTCTTCTAATCTTTCTGCTAGTTCTTGTGCGTGTATCAAATTGTCTGCCAAAGCTATGATACAGCCTCCAAGCCCACCACCGCTCATCTTGGCACCTAAAGCACCATAGCTAAGAGCCGTTTCAACCAAAGAGTCTGCCTCAGGGCTACTGACACCAATTTCTTTTAAATGTAAATGCGCTTGACTGAGGATTTGTCCCAATCCTTCAGCATCTTTTTGTGAAATCGCATCTTCTGCTTGCTGGGTTAATTCTCCCAAGGCATGCAAAAACGGTAGGGCATCCTTGCCCTTATTTTGAACCACTTGGATGGCTTCACGAGTGTGACCATAAACGCCCGTATCGGCAATCACCAAATAGGCTGATAAATCCATCTCAAGCTCTGTAAATCCTACGTTCTTGATAAAGCGAATAGGCTGGTCACTGAGACAGGTCTTAGCATCTAAACCACTAGGATTCATATGGGCAATCATCTCCGCCCGATTGACCAAGATTTCTAGTACATCATGAGGCAGGTCTACCTGATAGTAGTCAAATACCGCACGAATGGCCGCTATGCTGATAGCTGCTGACGAACCCATTCCCCGTTTCTCAGGGATATCCGAGTCAATCTCACAGCGAATGCAGGCTTCTTTGATATTCAAATACTCCAGTGAAGCATAAACTGCCATGGACAAGGTATCCTCCTCATAGAGGCGCCAAGGACTCGCTGCAGGAACTACCTTACAAGTCACCTCCACCTCCAAAAGAGGCAAGGAAATGGCAGGATAACCGTAAACGACCGCATGCTCCCCTATTAAAATAATCTTACTATGTGCCTGACCGACACCAACTTTTTTTGTCATGTTTTCCTTTTACTAGACGAAAAGATCGTCTTATTTTTTCATACCAGTATTTATTCTTTCCTATCTATTTTATTATATTTTCACAAAAAAAGCGATTGTTTCCTTCACAATCGCTTTTCCCATTATAAGGATATATTTCCATCATTTTATTATTTAAACGATTTCTAGCAGGTACTATTCTTCTCGTTTTTTAGGAAATACCGTCAAAGCACCTAGGAGAGATATGCCACCTAGAGCTACCAACCATTCATCTTGTTGACTACCTGTCTGAGGTAGTTCATCCTGCTTGTACACTTCAGTACTTCCTTGATCCCAATCTTCTGAAGAAATTGAGGTCGGAGTTGGTGTTGGTTGCGGTTCTGGTTTTGGTTCTGGCTTAGGCTCTGGTTTTGGCTCCGGTTTCGGTTCTGGCTTAGGCTCCGGTTTTGGCTCTGGTTTTGGCTCTGGTTTTGGCTCCGGCTTAGGCTCCGGTTTTGGTTCTGGCTTAGGTTCAGGCTTAAGCTCTGGTTTTGGTTCCGGTTTAGGCTCTGGCTTAGGCTCTGGTTTTGGTTCAGGTTTTGGCTCCGGCTTCGGTTCTGGCTTAGACTCCGGCTTAGGCTCTGGTTTTGGCTCCGGTTTTGGTTCTGGCTTAGGCTCTGGTTTCGGTTCTGGCTTAGGAGTCGGTGCGTTAGCCACGAATACCCATGTTCCTACAAACTCTACATCTGCTTTATTTACTACTTTATTTTCAGCATCGTAACTCTTGAATACCCATTTACCATCGTTTTCTGCATCTACGTACTCTTTAGTTGTCGGTTGTGTTGGTGTTACATTTGCTTTATCTGCATAACGATTTTGGTCGGTTGGTTTATAGCCTTCGATTGCTGCTGGCAATGTCTTACCTGGTGTCCCACTTTCAAATTTGTAGGTTACACCGTATTTATTAGCTTCGAATATCCATGTTCCTATAAACTCTATATCTGCTTTATTTACTTGTTTATTTTCAGCATCGTAGCTCTTGAATACCCATTTTCCATCATTTGCTTTATCAACATACTCTATACTTATTGGTTGAGTCGCACCTACATTAGCTTTATCTACATAACGATTTTGGTCGGTTGGTTTATAGCCTTCGATTGCTGCTGGTAATGCTTTACCTTCTGTCCCACTTTCAAATTTATATGTTACACCGTATTTATTAGCTTCGAATACCCATGTTCCTATAAACTCTACATCTGCTTTATTTACTTGTTTATTTTCTGCATCGTATTTTTTAAATACCCATTTTCCATCATTTTCTGTATCAACGTACTCTGTACTTGTTGGTTGAATTGTTGTTACATTTGATTTATCTACATAACGGTTTTGGTCTGTTGGTTTATAGCCTTCTATTGCTTCTGGCAATGTCTTACCTGGTGTCCCACTTTCAAATTTGTAGGTTACACCGTATTTATTAGCTTCGAATACCCATGTTCCTATAAACTCTACATCTGCTTTATTTACTGCTTTACTTTCTGCATCGTATTTTTTAAATACCCATGTTCCATCCTCTGCTTCAACTTTGTACGCTGTTGTAGTTGGATTAATCGCATTTACATTAGCTGTATTTGGATACGTTTTTGGGTCTGTTGGTTTATAGCCTTCTATTGCTGCAGGCAAATCTTTTCCTTCTGTTCCACTTATGAACTTATATTTTGCTTTATAAGGATGAACATAACCTAGTTCTAAAACGTTAGCTTCTACTTTGTTAATAGGTAAATTTGTAGCTGAATCCAGGCTTAACCAGCCACTACCGATTCTACCTGCACTTGGATGAACATTACCCTCAACAGAACCTGTTACTTTTAGTACTGTATTTCCATTTGTATCTGCTAACTCTTTGGCTTTATCTTGATTAATACGAACAACCATCTGATTGATTTCTTCATCACTCTTATTAGGGAACAAGGCTTTAAGTTCTGTTGATGTAAGAGATCGAAGTATCATATTGCGCATAATTGTTTCAGCAATAGACTTACCTTCATCCGGTTTTACTACACTTTCAGCTATACGCTCATTTCGTTCATTTTCCGGTCTATTACTATCATATCCGTTTAAAGATCTAAGAATCATTCTAAATGTTATATTATGGTTACCTTTAGTTTCAACACCAAATGTGACTCTAGGGTCCGTATTACTAACGATTGAATTAAAGCTATCTTTTGTATTTCCTAAGGCTGTCCCTTCTTTTGAATACACATTTAGGATTTCCTTCGTTCCATCTTCCTTAATTCCAAGAGCATACAATGGTCTCCATGAGTAACCATTAAACTCTGCATATAATTTTTCCGGAACAACTAAATCTTTGTCTAAATTCACATTTAAGTCTACATAGGTGTAAGTTTTTTTCTTTTCATCTAATTTAAAGTTATTATCCTTGTATGTGTTGGATAAAACCGGACCAACATATCCTACATGAGGATTTCTATACACAGTCATCGCTGTAGTTTTATCCATTTCAAACTCAGCTTTTAAAACCACTTCATTCACTTTTGTAGTATCATTATTGTCCGGTTTATACTCATCAATGATACGGCGGGTATTTTTTTCTTTGTCTTTTGTTTCTTTATTTAAATTAGTATTAGGTAATACTTCTTCTGATTCTACATTCGTATCAATATGAACCTTATTATCATTAATGGCAAATTTATTCATTCCACCTATAATCGCAAATCCCATAGAAAATTTATCAGCAGGGAAAGGTGTATCTTGGTCATTTAGACTGGCATAAACACCATATAGCTTAGAATAAGCTGACAAGCCATTCGGAAAGGCTGTAGCTATAGTGTCTTCTGCCGAGAACAGTCTTGCACCATCTGCAATTTTCCCATTTACTGGCGGCATATCAGACCAACCAAGAAAAGTTTTTGCAGCGCCACGGAAAAGACCTGGATTAGATAAGGGACTCCCTAATTTATCTGTAGCATTCTTATATGTATTTTCAGTATCTTTTTTTCGTGTGATTCACTTGTCCATTGACCAATAAGACTTACTTTACCATCATAATTTGCTGGTTCTGTTGCTCTTTCAAGCCCTCTAGGTTTCTCATTATTATTTCTTGCTTCAACATTATCTTCTGGCTTAATAGGCCCATTTTCTGTTGATGCAGCTGTATTTGTATTTGTATTTTCTATTTCTGTGTCACCAGTATTAGCACCAGAAGTGCCTAGTGTGCTTGTTGTACTTGCTGAACTTGCTGAACCTAGTGTACTTGGTGGGGCTGGTGTGCCTGATACTAGTTCGCCTACTCCTGGTCCATCCGCTTGAACAGTCGCCACACCAGTTGCAAAAAACAACACCGAAGCTACTGCTACACTAGCTACTCCCAAATGATGTTTTCTAATAGAATAGCGTAAAACTTTTTTCCCGTTTTCTTCACATTTTCTTGACTTAAAGTTCATTTTCAACCTCATTTCTTTTTTACAAATGGGTACTTATACCCCCCCCCCCTTAAATATTTAAGTATTTAAAGAAGGTTCGATTTTTAAGCCTAAAATTGTAATTGTTGTGATGCTTTCAAAAAAACACTTGATATTACACTAACATTATATACCTTTTTCTAAAACATGTCATGTAAAACTGGGCAAAAACTCAATTTTGTTAAAAATAAGTAAATAAGTAAATCTTTCCACAATAAACCGCATATTATCAAGGTTTTGCCAATTTTTTGACGCCTGATAATATGCGGTTTTCTGATTTTAAAAACTTTTTATCCAGTATCACTTCGTGAAGCTGCACTCTTACTTAAAATTTATCTCAAATTACAAAATACTACCATTATTTATCGAACCCATTCGCCATTATAGTTGACAGAATAGCCATCTACGGTCGTATTCACTGCCAAAGCACCTGAGCTGTAAGCATAGTACCATTTGCCATTGACCTGGAACCAGCCAGTGACCATGGCTCCTGATGAACGGAGATAGTACCACTTGTTACCAAGGTTTTGCCAACCCGTTTTCATATCACCATTTGACTCGTCTAAATAATACCAAGTCGAACCTTCCTGATACCAGCCAGTTGCCATGGAACCTGATGAACGGAGATAGTACCACTTATTACCAAGGTATTTCCAACCAGTTTTCATATCGCCATTTGGCTCATCTAAATAATACCAAGTCGAACCTTCTTGATACCAACCAGTCGCCATAGCTCCTGATGAACGGAGGTAGTACCACTTATTATCAAGGTATTGCCAACCAGTTTGCATAATACCAGTTGTTGGATCTAGATAATACCATGGAGCAGCTTTTAATTTATCTTCATCATATGTAAGAGGAAAATCCTTAGCCCAACCACGTGCTAGCTCCCCAACAGTCAATCTGTTGATGCGAGAATCAAAGCCACCATCCTTCAGTAAATAATACCAGTGCCCCTCATCATAAACCCAACCAGTTTTTAAGGTGTGATAACTACGTTGATCTTCAAAATAATAGACTCGTTTCTCTGCTGGACTATTATATTGTTCCCCATGATGCTTGTTGACATTTGTAGCTGTTTTTGCTTCTAAAACTTGCTTACCAACAAATTCTTGTAGTACCCCATCTTGACCAAAGTAAAACCAATCTGGTCTAAAAGCAATATCTTGCCTTATAGAAGAACCAATCGTAACCCCTTCGTGTGGAGCAGGTATATATTGCCAGCCGACAACCATCTCTCCAGATAAAGGATCAAAATAATAGTACTTACCATCAATCACTCGCCAGTAGGTTTCTTTGAGTTCCCCCTTCTTGTAGTAGGTTCTACCATTTTCTTGGACAAATTGCCAGCTTTCTGAATCAGCATCATCCGCCAATACTGTACTTGTCGCTAGCAGACCAAAGAAAAAGACTGCTAATGCGATTTGCATCAATTTTTTTATTATTTTCATTAGACCTATCCTCCATAACTGATTGTAGCAAATACAAAATCGCATGTCAACATATAAAGAACTCATATAAAAAGCAGTTACATAACTGCAACTGCTTTCTATTCTTGCATGGTGTAACCAACACCACGCACGGTTTTAATGTAGCTTTTTTGACCTTTTACATCAAGCTTGCTACGTAGATAACGGATATAGACATCCACGATATTAGTTTCGGTCGCACTTTCATACTTCCAGACACTTTCCAACAACTGCTCACGAGTCAGAACTTTCTTGCTTCCCATAAGAGTAGCCAAAAGGTCATACTCACGACGGGTCAGAGCAATCATCTCCTCGCCACGATAAACAGTATGATGTTCTACATCCATACGCAGATTGCGGTAAGACGTTGGAACCTTCATCTGACTACAGTGTTGGTCGATGAAGTCCCGACCTCGGAAAATCGCTGAAATACGAGCTACCAGATTCTCAATAATAACTGGCTTATAGATGTAAGAAACGGCAAAGCGTTGGATTGTCTCAATCTGATCTTGCAATTCTTCGCGATGGTCCAAGACCATGATGACTGAGGCTGGCTTAGTCCGACTCAGCTTATCTGCAAAATCCTGGGCTGTCATATCCCCCAGATGAGCATTCAATAAAATCAAGTCATAGTCTGTCTGAAGAGCCATGGAGAGGGCTTTTTGCCCCTCCTCAACCTGATCAACTCGGTATTGCTCTTTTTGGAGTTCCAAACTTAAAAAATGAGCTAGATTTCGTTCTTTCTCAAGTAATAAAATCCGTTTCCCCATGGCAGACCTACTTATTTTTCGTCATACCAAGAGTAGTGGAAGGTTCCTTCTTTGTCTTTACGTTGGTAAGTGTGGGCACCAAAGTAGTCACGTTGCGCTTGGATCAAGTTAGCTGGAAGGTCAGCTGAACGATAGCTATCAAAGTAAGTAATAGCTGCTGAGAAAGTTGGCACTGGTACACCAGCTTGAACAGCAAGAGCTACAATGTCACGCACTGCTTGTTGATACTTAGCAGTAACATCCAAGAAGTACTCATCCAAAAGAAGGTTAGCGAGGTCTGCATCACGGTTGTAAGCATCTGTAATCTTTTGCAAGAAACGAGAACGGATGATACAGCCATCACGCCAGATAGATGCGATGTCTGCAAATGGCAAGTTCCAGTTGTTTTCTTTAGAAGCTACACGCAATTGAGCAAAACCTTGTGCATATGAAATGATTTTTGAGAAGTAAAGGGCTTGACGGATCTTTTCAATCAACTCAGCCTTGTCTCCTTCAAATTTGAAGGCAGCTGGTTTTGGAAGAACCTTGCTAGCATGTACACGTTCTTCTTTGTAAGTTGAAATGTAACGGGCAAATACTGACTCAGTGATGAGTGACAATGGCACACCAAGGTCAAGTGATGATTGGCTAGTCCATTTACCAGTTCCCTTATTACCTGCGGCATCAAGGATGTAGTCTACGATTGGTCCATCTTGGCCTTCATCGTCTTTACGGCTCAAGATATCAGCTGTGATCTCAATCAAGTAGCTGTCCAATTCCCCCTTGTTCCACTCAGTAAAGATTTCAGCCATGTCTTCTGCAGAAAGGCCTAACAAGTGTTGCATCAAATCATAGCTTTCTGCGATCAATTGCATGTCACCATACTCAATACCGTTATGAACCATTTTCACATAGTGACCAGCTCCATCAGGACCGATGTAAGTCACACATGGTTTGCCATCTTCTGGTGCTTTAGCTGAGATTTCTTCAAGAACATCCGCAACCAATTCATAGGCTTCTTTTTGTCCACCAGGCATGATAGAAGGACCTTCAAGGGCACCTTTTTCACCACCAGAAACCCCAGTACCGATAAAGTTGATACCTGAGTTTGCCAATTCTTCATTACGACGGATTGTATCTTTGTAGAAAGTATTTCCACCGTCGATCAAGATATCACCTTTGTCAAGGTGTGGAAGAAGGGCTTGGATAGTAGCATCTGTACCAGGTCCAGCTTGAACCATCAGCATGATACGACGAGGTTTTTCGATTGAGTTTACAAAACTTTCAACATCATAGCTTGGCACAAAGTTCTTTTCAGGATGGCAAGCAATTACATCTTCAGTTTTTTCTTTACTACGGTTGTAGATAGCAACTGTGTAACCACGAGATTCAATATTAAGGGCAAGGTTACGACCCATTACGGCCATACCTACGACACCAAAGTTAGCTTTTGTCATTTGACACTCCTCTTGTTTGATTTGTTTTATTTTATCATTTTTACTTTTGAAAAGAAAGAATTTTGTAACGACTGCTTAGTAGTCCAAGTCATCCGCATGACCAGCGCCATTTCCGACAAAGTAGCCTGTCTTACAGTTAAGGGTAAAGAGATAGGTTCCATCTGGCTTGTAGAGGTTGTAATAACCATTGCCGTTAACGATATTGACGCGTTCAAGGATATATTGGTCTCCAGTGATATAGCCACGCGAACGTGAAGTCGCTAGAATTTGTTCCAAGACACCATCCGCAAAATCCCAAGCAGAGTTGTTACTATCATCAATAGCAGACTGATTATAGGCAACACGACTAGCACTTCTTTGAACAGCAACACCCGCACTTGATACGCCCATATTGACTTCGCTACGAGAACTTCTAGTCTCATTGGAGGCAGCATTTGAACTACTTGGGCTTGTCTCACTGGTCGTATTTGAGCTTGTTTGACTTGAGCTTGAGCTACTAGTTTGACTTGAACTTGAGCTGGAAGCATTTGTTTGCTGGCTCTTACCAAGGCTGATAGCCTTATCTAGCACTTTATCAAGCTCCGTATTCCCAGTTTTAATATCTGTAAATTTAGCGTCCGATTTGGCTTTGGCATTGGTATCCAAGACACCATCCACAATAGCTGGCTTCTCAAATTGTGCATTGACATCTTGAATGGCCTTGATTTGCGTTGCTAGACTATCATACTTCGATTTGGCAAGCGTATGTTCACGACTACCTTCCAGCTTATCAAGTAAGGTCTTGAGTTGACTTAGTTTATCAAACTGGCTATTTTTCAAAGCCGTTTTATTGCTGTCTGTGTAAAAGGCGTCATAAAGTGTATTAAAATCATCCACATCTGATTGATTGGCTGTAGTTGATTGAGAAGTTTCAATTTCCTTGGTCGAGCGATTCACTTGACGATAGACATAATAAGCACTGACACAGATAATTATTGATACAAGCGCCAAAGCGGTTAAAACAAAGCCTTTTTTGCTTTTCTTTTCTGAGTCTTCTTGTTCCAGACGAGAAAGGTTTTGCTCCTCTTCCACTTCTTCAGTCATTTCTGTTGGATTTTCATCCTCTAGCAATAGGGGATCCAAGCCTTGCTCCTCATCGTCCAGAGGTAAGGGTGGTAAAATGTCTTCAGAAGATGGAACTTCCTCCGAAGAAGCTTCTGACTCTTCTACAGCCTCACGCATCTCTTGAATTAAATCATCCAGACTCTGAGTTTCGACTAACTCCTCTTTTTTGTATTGGCGAGTCGCAAACTTATCTGCTTCGATTTCATCTTTGTGTTGCTTGACATACTTGTCCAAAATGGAATCTTCAGGCAAGACTCCTGCTTCCACTTCTTCATTTTTACGAATCGCTTGACCAACTGTTAGCTCTTTTGCTTCATCAAAATCAAATCGCGATTCTTGGTTTTCTTTTTTATGACGATTCCGTCTTTTCTTACTCATGAGTATCCCTTTCTATTTTAACTCTTGACGTTTGACACGCTGACCAAAATATTGATACAGATCCACTTTCAAGGTTCCGTTGTATAACTTACGCTTCTTATCTGCTTGGCTACCATACTTGCTTTCAAAGGCTTCATCACTAGTCAAGATAAATTTGCTCCAAGTTTTCAGTGGTGCAAATACTTGACCCATCTCAGCATAGAGCTTGGTAACTCCTGCATCATCTGATAAACGCTCCCCGTAAGGAGGATTGGAGATGATTACACCATTGATTTTATCGGAACGTAAATCCTGCACGCGCATCTGCTTAAAGGTAATGTCTCCTGCAACACCAGCTGCCTGAGCATTAGCTTTAGCAATTTCTACCATGCGAGCATCGATATCACAGCCCATAATATCCAGTTCCAGCTCACGGTCTACTTTTTTGGCTGCTTCTGTGCGCACTTCCTGAATCAAGCGGTCGCTGACCCAGTTCCACTCCTCAAATGCAAAAGAGCGACGAAGTCCTGGTGCCATCTTTCGAGCAATCATGACTGCCTCGATACAGAAAGTTCCTGAACCACAGGTCGGATCAATCAAAGGCTTATCTGGATACCAGTTAGAAAGTTGTAAAATAGCTGCCGCCATATTTTCCTTGATAGGAGCGCCACCTTTTTCGGTACGATAACCACGTTTAAAGAGGCTAGATCCTGTCGTATCAATCATGACAGTTGCCACATCTTTGAGAATAGAGACCTCAATCTTAAACTCTGGGCCATTCTCCATCAGAGGAACACCTTCTGGGCGAGCATAGTGTTTCTGCAATTTCTTGACAACAGCTTTCTTAGAAATAGCCTGTACACTCGGCTCATTGTGAAGTTTAGATTTAACACATTTGGCCTTGGAAATCGGAAACCGAGCTCCGAGTGGTAAATAATTTTCCCAATCTAGAGCGAAAACTCCCTGAAACAGCTCTTCAAAAGTCTTAGCTTGGAACGTTCCTACGATAATCTTGATACGGTCTGCTACCCGAAGCCAAAGGTTGGTTTCGATAATAGCTCTCACGTCTCCTTGAAAACGAACACGTCCATTTTCAACCTGACAATCGTAGCCCAACTCTCGCACTTCACGACCAACGACAGCCTCAAGACCCGCTGCAGCAGTAGCGATTAAATTAAATTCTTTTTTCATTTTCAGTCTTATAAGACCTTTCTATATGTCCACTTTAAAAAATGAGGTTGAGAAAGTTTTCTCAGCCCCAACCTATATGCAATTTTCTATAAGCCATGTTTTGTTCCAGAAGTGACTAGGACCACTTCCTTCGATAATCATCTGTCTACCACTAACAACTCTAGCTGATAGCAGTCAGAATACTACGTTCGTTTCCGCGTACTCCATGCCCCGACCAAAATTTGGGTTGCTAGCTTGAGGGGTTTACCGCGTTCCACTCTCTCCGTTTCCAGAAAGACTCCGTCACTGTGGCACTTTCAAGCCTACTCTGACCTATCCGAGGACTTAGCCATTTCAACTGCCGTAACGATTACTCGTCCCTAGGCTTATGGTTTCGCCTAGCACAAACACTACAGGCATCACAGCCTGTGCTAGCATGGACTTTCCTCATGAGAAGCAACTCTCCTCACGCGATTATCCAAAAATTGCATGTGACAAGACCTGAATTACAAATCAGGATTGTCTAAAATTTGTTTGCCGAATACTTCTTTTTCAAGACGATTCAAGCGTTTCAAAATATCAAAATTCGTCATAGAAGATGAAGCTGCCACATCAATTGGATCTGGGTGACTAGGACTTGGGGCTGAACTCACTTGCGGTTTACGGGCTAATTCTTCCTTCAAATCTGCAATTTCCTGACGAAGTGACTTGACCAAGGCAGCATAGGTTTCATAGTCCTTGATGACATCGTCTAAAAACTCGTCAACTTCTACCTTACTATACCCTCGGACTTCACGTCCAAACTCTTGTTCAAAAATATCTTTTGCTGAAAAAATAATACTTGCCATGTCTCTCTCCATTCTCGCTTGCTAGTATTATTATATAAAAAAAGGCAAACAAAAATCAAGGTCAAAGCTTCAATTTTCGGAAAAATTTTCAGCAAGTTCATTTAATTGATCAAATGTTAATCTCTTTATAAAATAGTCCTCTTGATTTTTCATCTTTTGGTAAAAATAAGCTAGTTTCGTCTCATTTTCTTCATCATAAAAAAGATAAGAACTAGTCGTATTTTCCAGCAAAAACTGCTGGTAATCTCTTAACTGCCCCTTGTGTTCATAGCGAGGATAAGCATATTTGACAAAGTCTACTTGCTTAAAACGACTCAGTTTCATCTGATTGCCTTCATTCCAATTTTCCCCATGGGTTTCAAAAGCAAAAATGGTCGCCAACTGGAAACCGTACTCGGTTTTCATCTCCTGAGCAACCTCTAAAACCCAATATTCAAAACCCAAACTTCCTGTAAACACAAGCCAAGACACCCCATCTGCTGCCATAGCCTCTAAATCTTTACGTATCGCTTTTTTTATCAATTTAAGACGAGGATCCTTGTCAGAAAACAAACCCAAATCAAAAGCAGAATAGCCTAAAACCAAAGCTGTAGCCATTTTTAACCCTTTCTGTGCAAATTTATGGTATAATAGAGTGATGTTATTGTACCAATAAGGAGAATTATGGTCAACTATCCACATAAACTTTCATCACAAAAAAGACAACCATCTCTTTCTCAACCCAAAAATTTCGCAAATCGAGGAATGTCTTTTGAAAAGATGATCAATGCTACCAACGACTACTATTTGTCTCAGGGCTTGGCTGTTATACACAAGAAACCAACTCCTATTCAAATTGTACGAGTGGACTATCCACAACGAAGTCGTGCCAAGATTGTTGAAGCCTATTTTCGACAAGCTTCAACGACGGACTATTCTGGCGTTTATAATGGATATTACATCGACTTTGAAGCCAAGGAAACAAAACAAAAACGTGCGATTCCGATGAAAAATTTTCATCCACATCAGATTCAGCATATGGAACAAGTCCTTGCCCAACAAGGAATCTGCTTTGTCCTTCTTCACTTTTCTTCTCAGCAAGAAACCTACTTATTGCCGGCATTCGATTTGATTCGCTTCTATCATCAAGATAAGGGACAAAAATCAATGCCACTTGGATATATTCGAGAATATGGATATGAAATCAAGGCTGGTGCCTTCCCTCAAATTCCTTATCTCAATGTTATCAAAGAACATTTATTAGGTGGTAAAACAAGATGAACAAACCAACGATTCTGCGCCTAATCAAGTATCTGAGCATTAGCTTCTTAAGCTTGGTTATCGCAGCCATTGTCTTAGGCGGAGGAGTTTTTTTCTACTACGTTAGCAAGGCTCCTAGCCTATCCGAGAGTAAACTAGTTGCAACAACTTCTAGTAAAATCTACGACAATAAAAATCAACTCATTGCTGACTTGGGTTCTGAACGCCGCGTCAATGCCCAAGCTAATGATATTCCCACAGATTTGGTTAAGGCAATCGTTTCTATCGAAGACCATCGCTTCTTCGACCACAGGGGGATTGATACCATCCGTATCCTGGGAGCTTTCTTGCGCAATCTGCAAAGCAATTCCCTCCAAGGTGGATCAACTCTCACCCAACAGTTGATTAAGTTGACTTACTTTTCAACCTCGACTTCCGACCAGACTATTTCTCGTAAGGCTCAGGAAGCTTGGTTAGCGATTCAGTTAGAACAAAAAGCAACCAAGCAAGAAATCTTGACCTACTATATAAATAAGGTCTACATGTCTAATGGGAACTATGGAATGCAGACAGCAGCTCAAAACTACTATGGTAAAGACCTCAATAATTTAAGTTTACCTCAGTTAGCCTTGCTGGCTGGAATGCCTCAGGCACCAAACCAATATGACCCCTATTCACATCCAGAAGCAGCCCAAGACCGCCGAAACTTGGTCTTATCTGAAATGAAAAATCAAGGTTACATCTCTGCTGAACAGTATGAGAAAGCAGTCAACACACCAATTACTGATGGACTCCAAAGTTTGAAATCGGTCAATAGCTATCCAGCATATATGGACAATTATCTCAAAGAGGTTATCGACCAAGTAGAACAAGAAACTGGCTATAACCTTCTAACTACTGGGATGGATGTTTACACAAATGTAGACCAAGAAGCTCAAAAACATCTGTGGGATATCTACAACTCCGATCAATACGTCTCTTACCCTGACGATGATTTGCAAGTCGCATCTACGGTCGTAGATGTTTCAAATGGTAAAGTCATCGCACAACTTGGTGCTCGTCATCAAGCAAGTAATGTTTCATTCGGTACCAACCAGGCCGTAGAAACCAATCGTGACTGGGGATCATCAATGAAACCAATCACTGACTATGCTCCCGCTTTAGAATATGGAGTCTATGACTCTACTGCTTCTATTGTACATGATGTCCCTTATAACTATCCTGGCACTGATACTCCACTCTACAACTGGGATCATGTCTACTTTGGAAACATTACAATCCAGTATGCTCTTCAACAATCACGAAATGTCACAGCCGTTGAGACTTTGAATAAGGTCGGTCTAGATAGAGCTAAAACCTTCCTTAATGGTCTTGGTATCGACTATCCAAGCATGCATTATGCAAACGCCATTTCAAGTAACACAACTGAATCCAACAAAAAATATGGTGCAAGTAGTGAAAAAATGGCAGTTGCCTACGCAGCTTTTGCTAATGGTGGTATTTATCACAAACCAATGTATATCAATAAAATCGTCTTTAGTGATGGTAGCGAAAAAGAATTTTCTGATGCTGGTACACGAGCTATGAAAGAGACTACTGCCTATATGATGACTGAAATGATGAAAACTGTTTTAACTTACGGAACAGGACGTGGAGCCTACCTACCATGGCTTCCACAAGCAGGTAAAACAGGTACTTCTAACTATACTGACGAAGAAATTGAAAAGTATATCAAGAACACTGGTTACGTAGCTCCAGATGAAATGTTTGTAGGGTATACCCGTAAATATGCAATGGCTGTTTGGACAGGATACTCAAATCGTCTAACTCCAATCATCGGAGATGGTTTCCTTGTTGCTGGTAAAGTCTATCGTTCAATGATAACTTACCTTTCTGAAGATGACCAACCTGGAGATTGGACAATGCCAGATGGCTTGTATAGAAATGGAGAATTCGTCTTCCAGAACAACGCAAAGAACACATGGAATAATTCAGTAACACAACAAACACAAACAGTAGAAACTCCAAGCACAACAGCTGAAAGTTCAACTACACAGGCAAGTACGACGGTTGGTCAACAACCCAATAATGCTCCAGCAACTGATCCTAGCCAAGGACAAGCTGGTCAAGCTGTTCAACCGACACAACCAGTACAACCAACGCCACAAAATCCACAAGTTCAACAACCACAACAGTGAGATGAAAGAAAATCCTGAGAATAAAAACTCAGGATTTTTTCTACAAAAAAATTAGCTTCATCATCTTTGAAAGTGAAGAGAGGTTTCAACTCATTTTCGATAAACCAAAAGAAGTTAGCAAATAACTAACTTCTTTTTATCTTATTTCACATGTTTTGCGAGTTCTTCTTGCGCTTTTTTATTGGATTCTGCTTTTTCTTTCATCCATTTTTCTTGAGCTTTTTGATATTCATCTGCAGTAACTGCCTTGTCTTGAAGTTCCAAGTATTTATATAAGACTGGGTCACTTGTGCCTTTGTTTCCTGACAATGCAAATGGTATTGTAAATGGTACCATCTTAGACAAGATTGGACGACCAGTTTTAGAAGTTGTTGGGATGATCAAAGCACTGTCGGTCAACCAAGCTTGGGCAGCAGCGTATTTATCATAGCGTTTAGCAACATCTGTAGCCTCATCACCAGCTTCAGTAACCAATTTTTCGTAGTCATATAGACCTACTTTTTTAGCAGCTACATTATCTTCCCCTGAGTCAAATCCTAAATATGTTTTAGTACTTTCTCCTACAGAAGGTTTGATAATATCAAGGTAGGTTGATGGATCGGCAAAGTCTGGACCCCAACCGACATTATCTGATAAATCCCAGTCTTCGCCAGCAGCATTTTCAGCAAATAGAGTTACATTAAGCAATTCATCTTTTTGCAATTGTTGGATATCAATAACGACATTATCAGTTCCTAAAGTTGCTTCCAAGGATTGTTTCATAGATTGGACGCGCTGAACTTTTGTAGTTGCTGTCTGGTCAACAGGCATATCTAGGTGAATTGGGAATGTCACACCTTCTGCTTGTAAAGCTGATTTAGCTTTAGCAAATTCAGCCTTGGCTTTTTCTGGATTGTAGAGACCATCTTGTGAATCGGCCAGATTAACATCCTTCCATTCATCCCCATAGGTTACTAATTTTTCTTTGACCATATCGCCAAAGTTTTTCCCATCTGCTTGAACAAATGTTGGTGGCACAAAGAGATTACGCAAGATTTTGCTTGCTCCAGTTTCTCCATTCAACTGAGAGGCATAAGCTGTACGGTCAAATCCAAAGGCAATAGCCTGACGGAAATCCTTGTTTAAGAGCGCCTTTTTAGTAGATGTCTTTTGTTCTTCGCTAGTCTTAGATGTGTGTTTATAAGATTGACGGTCAATATTTGTTCCTACTAGATAAGTCGTAGAGTCTTGTTGAGTATAGACGATATTGTCTTTCATACTCTTCTCAAGCTCTGCGAAACTTGCACTTGTTGGATAAAGACGAGCTGCTGTAAGGCTACCATCTTTAAAGTTTTCTGCTGGTTTGCTGGTATCTTGCCCATCCCAGAATGACAATTTGACCTTGTCAATATGCACATTGTCCTTATCCCAATAGTTCGGATTTTTCGCAAATTCAACAGAGGATTTGGTCACAATGGATTTCAACAAATAAGGGCCGTTATACAAGAGACTACTTGGATCCGTCGCTTTGGCAAAATCATCCCCTTTTGAGTTCAAAAACTCTTCATTGACTGGCGCAAGCACACCCATGGTTGTTTTTGAGTTCCAAAAAGTTTCAGGTTTGTTCAAGGTGTATTGGATTGTTTGGTCGTCAAGCGCTTTAATCCCGACTTGAGCAAAGTCTGTGATTTCACCTTTGGCATAGGCATCCAGACCTTTGATTGAATCCTGTACCAAGTAAAGGGCTTCTGCTTTCTTATCTGTTGCATATTTAAGTCCTGTTACAAAGTCCTGAGCCTTAACAGGAGCATACTCTTCTCCCTCAGATGTATACCACTTGGCATCCTGACGAATCTTATAAGTATAAGTCAAGCCATCCTTAGAGACAGACCAGTCTTCTGCCAATGAAGGAACAAGGTTCCCGTATTTATCATTTTCAAGCAATCCATCAATCACATTACTAGTAATCTCAGAAGTTGCTGCCTTACCAGTTGTCAAATAGTTGAGATTATCTGGATGTGTCTCGTAGGTAAATGCAAAGGTCTTTTCACCTTGAGCGCCTGAACCCCCAGAACAAGCAGCTAAAACACCAGCTGCTAATAAGGTTACTCCCGCAAGAGCCAATACTTTTCTTGTTTTCATAGTATTCTCCTTTGTTTTTTTATTCATTATAGACTCTTTTTCAAGTCCTGTCAATAGAATTTTCTGAATTTTAAGAGTTATTTGTTATATTTGATATATTCTGAAAAATAAAATTGTTCATTTATGCCAAAAAAGCCAACAGAGATTCTCTTCTGATAAGCAGAAAAGAATCTTGTTGACCTTACTTCTAAAAATCTTAAGTAGCAAAGATTCTAAAATGACAGAATCCTTGCATCATTGTCCCAACTCTTCCTCGACTACTTCCAAGGCCCGTTCGATGACCACATGCATGTCATAGTATTTATAATCAGCCAAACGTCCACAGAAAATGACCTTATCATTCTGTGCTGCTTCTTCTTGATATTTAGCAAACAGGACATTGTTTCTCTCGTCATTGATTGGATAATAAGGCTCATCTCCTCGTTTCCAATCAGCTGGGTATTCACGAGTAATGACCGTTTTAGCTTGTGTACCATACTCAAAGTGTTTATGCTCAATAATGCGAGTATAAGGAATTTCTCGTTCTGTATAGTTGACAACAGCATTTCCTTGATAGTTTTCTTCATTGAGAACTTCATGCTCAAAACGAAGACTACGATATTCTAACTCACCATGTTTATAATCAAAGTATTGGTCAATCATCCCTGTAAAGACAACTTTTTCAGCAGAAGCTTCTAATTCCTGACGATTGGCAAAAAAGTCAAGGCCAAGTTCTACTTCCACATCCTTGAGCATATTTTCGATAATGACATTATAGCCACCTATTGGAATTCCTTGGTAACGGTCATTAAAGTAGTTATTATCAAAGGTTAAACGAACTGGTAAGCGTTTGATGATAAAGGGTGGAAGGTCAGTCGCAGAACGTCCCCATTGCTTTTCAGTATATCCTTTGATCAACTTTTCATAAATATCTGGACCGATCAACTTGATAGCCTGTTCCTCTAAGTTTTTCGGTTCAACGTCCTTCATGTGAGCCGTTTGCTCAGCAATCTTATCTTTCACTTCTTGAGGAGTTTTTGTCCCCCACATAGCATAGAAAGTATTCATATTGAAAGGTAGATTATAAAGGCTACCCTTGTAATTAGCTAGAGGCGAGTTGATGTAGTTGTTAAACTCAGCAAATTGATTCACATAATCCCAGACTTTCTTATTAGAAGTATGGAAGATATGAGCACCGTATTTATGAACATTAACCCCTTCTACATTCTCACAGTAGATATTCCCACCAATGTGATCACGTTTATCAATAACTTTTACTTTTTTTCCACGCTTAGTCGCCTCATAAGCAAAAATTGCTCCAGACAAACCAGCACCAACGATTAGATAGTCGTACATAGTCTCTTCCTTATCATTTACCTCTCATCTCCTTAACTACAGTAAAAGAGAGGATCTTAGTTTCAATCTATTTTAGCACAAAACAAATCATTTCTCAGTTTTCAATAGCCGAGTGATTTAAAAAGACAAGCACCAAAACTGATGTTTGTCTTTATGATTTTGCTTGAAAAGGCTATTGCTAACTATTTAACATGATTTTCTGCTTCTTTTTGAGCTTTTTCGATTGCTTTTTTGCTTTCTTGCTCCCATTTAGTCTTAGCTTCCTCATACTGTTTGGTTGTTACAGTATCTTTTTGCAGTTTCATGTACTTGTAGTTATTTCCGTCACCCTTGATGCCGACTAGTGAATAGCCTCTTGTAAATGGTGTTACTTTGGTTACAGATGCTGTTCCACCATTTGACATAGCTGACATGATTAGAGAATTGTCAATCATCCAAGCTTGAGCTTCAGCGTATTTTTCATAGCGTTTGGTTACATCTTTATTTTCATTATCTGCATCTTTGAGCATCTTAGTGTAAGTATCCAGACCTAGGCTAGCAATTTTTGCCTTATCTTCCTTGGCATCTAGACCAAAAATCTTGAGATAGAATCCATCCTCTGCATTGAAAGGATTGAGATAAGTTGATGGATCTTGGTAATCACCTACCCAACCATCAAAGCTCAAATCGTAATCCCGATCAGCTGGTGTTGGTGCTAAGAAGGCTACGTTATTAAAATCATCTGTTGAAAGTTGTTGAACATCAATGACAATATTATCAGCACCCAAAACTGATTCAAGAGTCTGTTTTACAGAGTTCATACCTGTCACAGCATTCTTATTCGTCTGATCAACTGCCACATCCAAGTGAATAGGGAATGTTACACCTTGACTTGCCAATTCTTTTTTAGCATCCGCAAATTTTGCTTGGGCTTTTTCTTTGTTAAAATAGGCATCCTGAGCATCTGCTAGGTTCATACCTGCCCACTCTGTGCCATAGTTGACCAATTTAGAAGCGACTACTTCTCCAAATGTCTTGTCTCCAACTTGGACAAATGTTGGAGGCACTAGAGTGTTACGAAGAGTCTTGCTAGCCGCCTCTTCCCCATTTGACTGGGCAGAATAGGCTGTGCGGTCCAAGGCAAAGTTCACTGCTTGGCGGAAGTTTTTGTTCAAGACAGCTGTCTCAGTTGACTTCTTCTGTTCATCTGTCGTTTTAGACGTATGGTTGTAAGCCTTACGGTTGACGTTGAAATTGAAATACCAAGAAGTCTTGTCCTGCAAGCTATAGACGATATTATCCTTATATTTTTCCTTAGTCTTGGCAAAGTTAGAACTATTTGGATAAACCCCTGCGATTGAATAAGCTCCACTTTCAAAGTTACGGATGGTCAATTCTTGGTCTGAACCATCAAAATAGGCCAATTTTACGTGTTCAATCGATACTTTGTCATGATCATAATAATGCGGATTTTTCACATACTCGATCGATGATTTTGATGTGAAATCTTTTAACAAATAAGGTCCGCTGTAGAGAATGCTATCTGGAGATAGGGTACCAAAATCTTTCCCTTTTGAGTTTAGAAACTCTTCATTCACTGGGAAAAGAATACTGTTGGTTGTTTTTGAGTTCCAGTAAGGTTCTGGGCGCGCCAAAGTATACTCAACAGTATGGTCATCAATGGCTTTCACTCCAACCTTAGAAAAGTCAGAATCCGCTCCTGTAATATAATCATTCAAGCCCTTGATTGAGTTTTGAATCAAGTCAATGGCCTGTGATTTATTGTCCACCGCGTACTTGATACCTGTCACAAAATCTTGTGCCTTGACTGGGGCGTACTCTTCACCGTCAGCTGTGAACCATTTGGCATCTTTTCTCAGTTTATAGGTATAAGTCAGACCGTCGCTTGAAACAGACCAGTCTTCTGCCAAAGATGGAACTAGATTTCCGTGGTTGTCATTTTCAAGCAAGCCATCAACTAGGTTGGTAATGATGGCTGTATTATCAGCGTAGTAGTCTAGTAAATAGTTAAATGTAGTTGGATTTCCACTAAAGGTTGATGAGTAAGTTTTTGTATCTGAACCTGATTGTCCGCAAGCAGCTAAAAGCAAAGCAGCCGCAAAAGTCAGGCCTGCACTAAGAACACGATTTTTTGTATTCATCTTCTTTCTCCTTTATGTTAGTTTTTATAACATATGTTTATTTTACCAAAATAGTGGGAATTTGTAAAGTTAATTGAATTTTGAGAATGAAAGTTTATAAACTTTAGTCATAAAAAAACAAAGGATTTCTATCTTTCATACAGTCCTCCCTTGTTTTTATGCGATTTATCATTTAAATATCAATGAATTAACTGATAACCTAACGAAAGCAAGATTCTCATTCACATTATTTTATGTGCTTTTCTAAATCCTTTTGATACTGAGCATTCGATTCCAGTTTTTCCTTTTGCCACTTTTTGAAGGCCGCATCATACTCTTTAGTTGTCACAATATCATTTTGAAGTTCCATTCCTTTAAAAATAAATGGATCCCCCTTAATACCGACCTGTGAATAAGCTTTGGTAAATGTAACAGTACGACTAACCATAGGAGAGCCCCCTGAAGAAGCAACTGGAATAAGAAGTGAACTATCAGTAACCCAAGCCTGTGCTTTGGCATACTTTTCGTATCGTTTATCAAGATTACTTGTCTCAGAAGCCGCATCATCCAAGAGCTTCTTGTATTCATCCAAGCCAACTTTCGCCACAACTTCAGGATCCTTGCCCTTTGTTATACCTAGATGTTTCAAGGCAGAACCCTTCTTAGCATCTAAAATATTGAGATAGGTTGCTGGATCTTGGTAATCTGGTCCCCAACCTGTTCCGTTCAAATCATAATCTTTTTGGGTTGGAACTTTAGCTTGAGAAGTAATACTTTCTTTCTCATTATCTGTCATTTGAAGAACATCTATAATGACATTCTCCGTTCCAAGCGTTTCTTCAATTGATTGTTTTAGCGAATTGGTTTGTTGAACCGCAACTACATCAGTTTGCTCAACAGGCACATCCAGATGAATCGGGAAACTCACTCCCTTAGCTTGCAATTCTGACTTCGCTTTTTCAAATGCAGATTTAGCCTTTGCTGGATTGTAAATTGTATCCTTACCATCTGTGAGAGTCACATCTTTCCACTGTTCTCCATATTTCAGTAGTTCATCCTGAGCCAACTGTCCGAAGGTCTTCCCAGCTACTTGAACATAGTTATCTGGCACTAGACTATTACGAATAATCTTATCCGCACCCTCTTCACCGTTTAATTGAGCTGTATAGACGTGGCGATTAAATGCGAAATTAAGAGCCTGACGGAAGTTCTTATTGAGAAGAGCTTCTTTTGTCGATGTTTTTTGTGACTCATCTGTTTTAGCTGTTTTATTGTAAGACTGGCGGTTTACGTTCACAGTGAGGTAGTAGCTTGTTGCCTCTTGTGGACTATAGACAATCTTATCTCCGTACTCTTTCTTAGTTGACTCAAAGTTTGAGCTTGCTGGAAAAAGACGTGCAGTGGTATAGGCACCTTGTGTAAAGCTACGAATTAAGGATTCTTGATCTGAACCATCATAGAATGTCAATTTAACATTATCAATTTTGACATTGTCCTTATCCCAATAGTTAGGATTTTTTTCATATTCAATCACAGATTTAGAAATCAAAGATTTCAAAAAATATGGGCCATTGTAAAGAATACTTGATGGAGTTGGCGCTCCGTAATCCTTGCCTGTTGCATTCAAAAATTCTTCATTTACAGGAAGCATGGTTGCAGTGGTTATTTTAGAGTTCCAAAAACTTTCCGGTTGATTAAGAGTATATTCTACCGTATAATCATCAAGAGCCTTCACACCTACAGTTGAGAAGTCGTTTGTCTCACCACTAACATAAGCCTCTAATCCTTTGATGGATTTCTCAACCAAAGAAAGACCATCAGACTTTCCATCTGCTGCATGTTTCAGACCTGTAACAAAATCCTGAGCTTTAACTTCCGCATACTCTTCTCCTTCTGAAGTATACCACTTCACACCTTTACGTAGTTTGTAGGTATAAGTCAAGCCATCTTTAGAAACTGACCAATCCTCTGCTAGAGAAGGAATGAGATTCCCATATTTATCATTCTCTAAAAGACCGTCGACGACATTACCTATTACGTCAGAAGTTGAACTTTTACTTGTAAGGCTATAATCCAAGGATGATGGATCAACTGCATAAACATAAGAAAATGTTTTGGGAGCATCTGCATTCTTTTCACTTTTCCCACAAGCTGTTAAAAGAATGGCTGTGCTCAAGGTCACTCCTGCTCCTATGAGCCACTTTTTCGATTGCATAAATAATCTCCTTCAAAATAGTATTTTCACTATTATACCCTATTTTTTTATAAATGCAAGACTTCTTGTAGAATTTGTTAGAAAATTCTAACAAATGTTTTTAAAAGAGTTTTTACACAACTTTTAGCAAAAAGAGGCTGGGAAAAAAGTCTTTAAAACAAAAAACGCATAATATCAAGTCAGTACAATGAAAACCTTGGTACTATGCGTTTTATTGTGGGAAGATTTACTTCATTTTCTCCTGAAGTCGAGTTTTTGCCCAATCTCTCTCATTTTAGTCAGTCAATTCCACACAGAAAGCATCCCATGGAGCCAAGATTTGTTTTTCAAAGACTTCTTGAGCTAGGGTGTTTTCAATCAAGACAGATTTAACATTTCCTTCGACTGCCAAGTCTTGTTCTTCATTGGACAAGTTGGCCACAACTAGGAAACGACGGCCGCCATCTTTACGGATATAGGCAAAGACCTTGTCAGTTGTTTCCAAGAGTTCAAAGTCAGCTCGAATCAGCCAGTTGTTTTCCTTACGGATTTGAACCAGTTTCTGATAGGTATAGAAAATAGAATCTGGATTTGCTAGCGCTTCTTGAACGTTGATTGCTTGATAGTTTGGATTCACTGCCAACCAAGGTTGACCTGTTGAGAAACCAGCGTTTTTGCTCTCGTCCCATTGCATAGGGGTACGGGCATTGTCACGTCCAATGACACGGATACTGTCCATGATTTCTTCCATCGGAACACCTTTTTCAAGAGCTTCACGCGCATAGTTGAGGGATTCAATATCTTCTACTTGGTTCAGTGTTTCAAACGGATAGTTGGTCATGCCAATTTCCTCACCTTGGTAGATATAAGGTGTCCCTCTCATGAGATGAAGTAAGATTGCAAAGGCTTTGGCAGATTTTTCGCGGTATTCTTGGTCATTTCCCCAGATTGAGACGATACGAGGGAGGTCATGATTGTTCCAGAAGAGCGAATTCCAGCCGTCCTCAACTCCTAATTCTGTCTGCCATTTGTTGAAGATTTCTTTTAACTTAGCAATATTCAGCTCTTTTTGATAGTGCCATTTAGGCTGACCTTCCTGATACTGAAGACCGATATGTTCAAACTGGAAGACCATAGACAATTCTTGGCCCTTTGGATCCGAGTAGAGCTTAGCAATTTCTGGCGTTGCTCCCCAAGTCTCCCCTACTGTCAAGAGATTCTTATCTCCAAAGGTCGCCTGATTCATCTCCTTGAGATAGGGATGGAGCATAGGACCATTATTGACTACTTTCTCGTCAGGAATTTTGCCAATCATGTCAATGACATCCATGCGGAAACCACCAATGCCTTTATCAATCCAGAAGTTCATCATCTCATAAATTTTCTGACGAAGTTTTTCATTTTCCCAGTTGAGATCGGGCTGTTTCTTACTGAAAAAGTGGAGATAATATTGACCTGACTTTTCATCGTATTCCCAAGCAGAACCACTAAAGATAGAATCCAAATCATTGGGTTCGTCCCGCCAGATATAGTAATCTCGCTCAGGGCTATCAGGATTTTCACAGGCCTCGACAAACCAAGCATGTTCATCTGAGGTATGATTGACCACCAAGTCCATGATGATACGGATATCACGCTTCTTAGCTTCCGCGATCAGTTGATCCATGTCCTCCATAGTCCCGAAAATAGCTGCAATCGCTTGATAATCAGCAATATCATAGCCATTATCATCCATCGGACTGTCATAAACGGGAGAAAGCCAAATCGCTGTAATTCCTAACTTAGCTAGATAGTCTAACTTACTGGTAATTCCTGGCAAATCGCCAATTCCATCTCCATTGCTATCCATAAAGCTCTTAGGATAAACTTGATAAACTACGGCATTGTGCCACCATTTTTCTTGCATCTTCTTACCTCATTATTTTCATAATCTATAGTCTATGATAGCGTTTTTTGAATTTTAGTGCAAGCGTTTGCCTAATCTTTTTGATTCCTTTTTTAACTCCGCAGTTTCCTAACTTCCAATTTTTTATTATAATAGAGGTCAGAGGTAAAAAAATGAAAAAACAAGCTTTTAGTTCTGAACAATATTTGAATCTACAGCGCGACCACATTTTGGAGCGCATTAACCAATTTGACGGCAAGCTCTACTTGGAGTTTGGCGGCAAAATGTTAGAAGATTTCCACGCTGCTCGTGTCCTTCCTGGTTATGAGCCTGACAACAAAATCAAGCTCTTGCAAGAATTGAAAGAGCAGGTTGAGGTTGTGATTGCCATTAATGCGAGCAACATCGAACATTCTAAAGCACGTGGTGACTTGGGCATTTCTTATGACCAAGAAGTTCTCCGTTTGATTGACAAATTCAATGAATTAGGGATTTTCGTTGGCTCCGTTGTCATTACACAATACGCTGGCCAACCTGCTGCAGATGCCTTCCGCAACCAACTTGAGAAAAACGGAATTGATTCTTATCTTCATTATCCAATCAAAGGATATCCAACAGATATGGATCACATCATTTCTCCAGAAGGTATGGGGAAAAACGACTACATCAAAACCAGTCGTAACTTGATTGTCGTAACCGCTCCTGGACCTGGTTCTGGAAAATTGGCAACTTGTATGTCAAACATGTACCACGACCAAATCAATGGTATCAAGTCTGGTTATGCTAAATTTGAAACATTCCCAGTTTGGAATCTTCCTCTTCATCATCCCGTTAACTTGGCCTATGAAGCAGCAACGGCGGATCTTGATGATGTCAACATGATTGACCCCTTCCATCTCCAAACCTACGGAGAGACCACTGTCAACTACAACCGTGATATTGAAATCTTCCCAGTTCTCAAACGTATGTTAGAACGTATCCTTAGTGAATCTCCATACGCTTCACCAACAGACATGGGTGTCAACATGGTTGGTTTCGCTATTACTGATGACGAAGCGGCTATCGAAGCTTCTAAACAAGAAATTATCCGTCGCTACTATCAAACAGTTCTTGATTTTAAAGCCGAAAAAGTGGGCGAATCTGCTGTCAAGAAAATTGAGTTGCTTATGAACGACCTAGGTATCACACCTGCAGACCGCAAGGTTGCTGTCGTTGCCCGTCAAAAAGCTGAAGAAACTGTCGGACCAGCCCTAGCCCTTGAATTGCCAACTGGGGAAATTGTCACTGGTAAGAACTCAGAACTCTTTGGTCCTACAGCCGCTGCTCTTATCAACGCTATCAAGAAATCAGCTGACATCGCTAAAGAAGTAAAACTCATCGAGCCTGAAGTTGTTAAGCCAATCCAAGGTCTTAAAATCGATCATCTCGGTAGTCGCAATCCGCGCCTTCATTCAAATGAAATCCTGATTGCACTTGCTATCACAGCTACAGAAAATCCTGATGCTGCTCGTGCTATGGAAGAACTTGGCAACCTCAAAGGAAGCGAAGCCCACTCAACCATCATCTTGACAGATGAAGACAAGAATGTCCTTCGCAAATTGGGTATCAATGTAACCTTTGACCCTTACTACCAATACGACCGCTTGTATCGTAAGTAACGATTTGAACCTCTCCACTCTCGGAGAGGTTTTCTCTCTGTCTCAGGAGGCAGCTTTGTGTTATAATGAAAGAAGAAAACTGAAAGGATTTACCATGTCAAAAGAAGTTATTGTTGAAAGTTTTGAACTTGACCACACTATTGTTAAAGCACCCTATGTTCGCTTGATTGGGGAAGAAACAGGGCCAAAGGGAGATGTCATCTCCAATTATGATATTCGCTTGGTGCAACCAAACGAAGACTCAATCCCTACCGCTGGTCTGCACACTATCGAGCACCTCTTAGCCAAACTCATCCGTACCCGGATTGACGGTATGATTGACTGTTCACCATTTGGGTGCCGCACAGGCTTCCACATGATTATGTGGGGACGTCACACCAGTGCTGAAATCGCTGCTGTTATCAAGGATTCGCTCAAGGAAATCGCTGAGACTACTACTTGGGAAGACGTCCCTGGAACAACCATCGAATCTTGCGGTAACTACAAGGATCACAGCCTCTTTTCTGCTAAAGAATGGGCAAAACTCATCTTGGAACAAGGGATTTCAGATGATGCTTTTGAGCGTCATGTGATTTAAACACAAAAAGGAACCAGTTTTTCAGCTGGCTCCTTCTTTTTTATGCTCAAAATTCTGTCTTAGGCTTTTTCACGAATGACCAAACCACCATCTTCCATGTCAGCTTCTAGGTGTTTAGCATCAAGGTTATCCAAGTGGAAGTCTGTGACTTTGTCACGGATTTGTTGTTCAACCACACGACGGAGTGGACGAACACCCATGACTTCATCGTAGCCTTCCTCAGTCATGTATTCTTTAGCAGCTTCGCTCACTGCCAAGTCAATGTCTTTCTTAGAAAGCGTCTTGTTAACTTCAACCAACATAAGGTCTACAATCTTAGAAAGATCTTCTTTGCTCAAGTGTGAGAATTCGATGACAGCATTGAAACGGTTAAGGAATTCTGGACGGAAGTAAGGTTTCAAACGATCCATCAATTCTGGTTTATCCGCATCTTCTGTCAAGTTAGCTTCGTAACCAAAGCCTGCGTTTGAAGTTGCGATAATCACCGTATTCTTGAAGTTGACAGTGTTACCTTGACCATCTGTCAAACGACCATCGTCCAAAACTTGAAGGAGAAGGGTGATGACTTGAGGGTCAGCCTTTTCAATTTCGTCGAGAAGGACGATTGAGTATGGATTGCGACGGACGCGTTCTGTCAAGGTATTGTTGTTGTCATCGTAACCAACATAACCTGCAGTTGTACCAATCAATTTAGATACGGCTGTGCGGTCGCTGTATTCTGACATGTCCAAACGGATGATAGCATCTTTCGTTCCAAACATATCTAGCGCCAATTGTTTAGCAAGTTCAGTCTTACCAACCCCAGTTGGACCTACAAAGAGGAAGCTACCGATTGGGCGATTGCCTTCATCAAAACCAGCACGGTTACGACGGATAGCTTTTGCTACTGCTTCAACGGCCTTATCTTGACCAATAACTTTCGTCTGCAAACGATGACCCATATCTTTCAAACGTTCGATGTCCGTAGCCCCCATTTGAGATACTGGAATACCGGTCATTCGTTCTACAGATTCAGCCACATCGTTGACACTTGCAGTCACTTTCATATCTTCTGTGTGGTTTTCGATTTTCTTTTCCAATTCTGCGATGCGTGTTTTATAGTTTAGAGCTGCTTCAAAATCTTCTGACTCAACAGCTTTTTCTTGCTTGTCTTTTTCTACCTCAATTTCACGTTCAACAGCATGCACATCTGTTACAGGATGCTGAGCTGCCAAGTGAGCCGCCGTTACATCGACCAGGTCGATAGCCTTATCTGGCAAGCTACGTTGAGGAATATACTGAACAGAATAATCTACTGCTGCTTTCAAAACTTCATCTGGCAAGATGACATTATGGTGTTGTTGATAGAGGTCACGAATTCCTTGAAGAATTTTATATGTATCCTCTGCTGAAGGAGCATTGACCTTGACTTCGTTGAAACGACGAGCAAGAGCTGCATTCTTCAAGATGGTGTTACGGTATTCATCTTGAGTCGTTGCCCCAATCACTGTCAATTCTCCACGAGAGAGAGCTGGCTTGAGAATATCCGCAAGCCCCTTAGAACCACTGTCACCTCCAGTAGAACCAGCACCGAGGATTTGGTGAATTTCATCAAAGAAGAGAATGATATTTCCCGCTTCTTTTACTTCATTGACTAAGTTTTGAACGTTTTCTTCAAAGCTACCACGGTATTGAGTACCAGCCTCAAGACCAGAGATATCAATGGAAATAATTTCCTTATTCTTAATAGCAGCTGGAACATCGCCGTTCACAATTGCTTGAGCAAGACCTTCGACAACAGCTGTCTTACCAACACCTGCATCTCCGACCAGAACAGGATTGTTCTTGGTACGACGTGAGAGGATCTCAGATGTTTCTTGAATTTCCTTGTTTCGTCCGATAACAGGATCCAACTTGCCCTCACGCGCTTCTGCAGTCAAGTTTCGACCCAGTTTAGCAAGGACACCGTCTTGTTTCATACCTGACGTATGTTGTGGCATTTGTCCATCAGTTTCTGAATTTCCTGGTAATTGACCAGTCGCACGATAGTGAGCAAATTCCTCAGGTGTCACTTCACGTCCATTAATTAAGTAACGGCGATTTTCAGAACTATATCCTCGCATACCACCCATCAATTGGTTAAATAAATCATCCATGTTGTTAAAATTATTAAAGTTGTTGTTCATATTTTTTACCTCTTTTTGTTTACTTAGTTATGATTACTGATATTGACTATCTTTGACCTTTGTGTTAAAAAATTTAGACTAGCTAAATGGCTACTCTAGGTACTATTTCTGGTTTTTCTTTTTCAAGAAGGAGTAGACTATCTTTACTTCTGAAGATTTCTAGATGAAACATAGACCCCACCTCTTTCTATTTTACTTTAAATAAGTGTTCTAGTAAGGTTTTCATTTACCTTACGTTCATAATATACTACATTAGTCAGAAAAGGTCAAGAGCTTTGACTTTGATTGACCAATATTTTTTATACTCTTCGAAAATCTCTTCAAACCACACCAGCTTCGCCTTATCTACAACCTCGAAACCGTGTTTTGAGCTGACTTCGTCAGTCTTATCCACAATCTCTAAGCTGTGCTTTGAGCAACCTGCGTCTAGCTTCCTAGTTTGCTCTTGATTTTCATTGAGCATAAGTGTTCTAGTAAGGCTTTCATTTACCTTACGTTCATAATATACTACATTAGTCAGAAAAGGTCAAGATATTTGACTTTAATTGACCAATATTTTTTAGAATGCAAAAACACCCTGAAACGTCAGGGTGCCATTCTTACATCAAATACAAAATTGTTAGCGTCAGGAGACTTGCTAGAAGTCCCACTCCCCAAAAGAAGAAGTCAACCTTCCACTCACTCCAAGGATTTCCTTTACCAGAAAATCCTCCAAGTTCAAAATGGTGATGCACAGGCGTCATACGGAAAATACGTTTACCACCTGTCAGTTTGAAATAGCTGACTTGCATCATGACTGAAGTTGTTTCAAAAACATACACAATTCCGATAATCAAGAGAGTCCATTCTTGGTGGAGGGCCATAGAGATAGCTGCCAACATTCCACCTAAAGCCAAACTTCCCACATCTCCCATAAAGACTTTAGCAGGCTTATGGTTAAAAACAAAGAACCCGAGCAAGCCACCAATCATTGCCAGAATCACCAGAAGAATATCCATCTGACCTTGCACATAGGCAATAACTCCATAGGCAGACAAACTAATCGCCACTGAAATACTAGCCAGACCGTCAATTCCGTCTGTCAAGTTCACTGCATTTGAAAAACCGACTAGCCAGAAAAGGGCGAAGAAAATATAGAAAAATCCCAAATGAACTGGATAACCAAATACAGAAAGGATATCGCCCCCACGCTCATAGAAAAGATAGAAGATAACTCCACCTAGAAGCTGAAGAGCCAATTTCTGCTTGGGATTTAGCCCCTCATTTATCTTACGGAAGACCTTGAGAAAGTCATCTAAAAATCCGACAAGTCCATAAAGGACCAAGATGAACAAAATCATTCCTACATTATTGCTGAATTGGCTACTAAATAGGGCAAAAAAGAAAGCAACCAAAACAGAAGCAATTAAGAAAACCAAACCTCCCATTGTAGGAGTCCCAGCTTTTGCCTGATGCTGTTTGACATCCTCATGCATCTGCTGGCCTGTAATTTGCGCCTTTCTATAAAATTGGATAAAGGCCGGAATTCCTACTACAGTTAGTAAAAATGTCACAATTCCAGCACTAATAGAAATAAACATATTAGTCTCCTAAAGTTAATTTAATTTTTTTAATGTTTTTGATAGCTGTATTAGTCCGAACATCTTGCTTCTGAACAACGGAACCTGAACCTTCAAATTCCAGTTCAATATCCAACCATTTAGCAAAGGTCTCGGCAGTCTCTTTTTTCCAGCCATACATGTCTGGAATTTCTTCTACCTTATCCGATAAAAGGAGAACTTGTTGGTTTGGTGCAAGATTGGTCCCTTCTTCTACAGAAGTCTCTTTAATCTTTGTTCCAGTACCTACAACGATTGGTTGCACAATATTTCGGCGTAAGGCTTCCGCCAACTCACCAGGTGAAATATCCTTGATGCTAGGCATTGCATAAGAAGATTCTGTCGTAACTTTATCTAAATTTTTGGCTGGAGATTGAAGATTGAGAGATTCTTTCATAGCTGAAGCCCGCTCCAAGATTGGGGTGGCAAATTCTCCCAACTGGATACCTGAATAATGCTCAGGCTGTTGAACCGTTACATACAAGATAAAATCAGGATTTTCAGCAGGATTCATAGTCACAGCTGAGAAAATATAATTGGTAGAACCAACCAAGTATCCTCCATTTTTCTCATCAGCGATTTGAGCCGTACCGGATTTAACTGCTACATTTTGTCCAGGAACTGTTATAATTGGCTTTCCTGTGTAGTGATTATACATAGTTCCATATAGAGGGTCCGTCCCAACTAAGATCATGTGATTTCGAGTTGTGCTTGCTGCCTCTTTGGAAACAGGATTTCCTACTATTTCTTTTTGTGACTTACGTACAGACTGATTGTTAGTATCATAAATAGCACTTATAAATTTTGGCTCCAGCATAACTCCATCATTAGCAATAGCTGTAAAGGCACGAAGCATTTGTGTTTGTGTCACTGAAATTCCTTGCCCAAATGAGCTTTGAGCAATACTAACAATATTATCAGCTGGAAGTTGACCAGCGTATTCATCTGTCAAGCCAAAGCGAGTTGGAACCCCAAATTTAAAGCGTTTTAGATAATCCAACCAAGTAGCATCTCCCATTTTTTGTTCAAGTAGACTCATTCCAACATTACTGGAGTGAGCGAAACCTTGTAAGAAAGTCATCATCCCACCAGTAGTCAAACCTTCATTAACATCCCAATCTCGAGTCGTCGCATCCGCTATTTTGAATTCACTGCTATTGAAGTATTCTCCACTTGGGAAGGTATTATTATCAATAGAAGAAGCTAACGTCATAACCTTCATGGCTGATCCTGGTTCATAGTTACTTTGATAAAGAATATCACGCCAAACAAAGTCCTCAGTGATTCCTTCTTTAGTATCTGCATTAAAGGTAGGTCGTTGGGTGGTAGCGAGGATTTCACCGGTCTTTGCACTGACCAAGGTCGCGGTCATATACTTACCTTTTACTTTTTCTAGAAAGGCATCCATCTGAGTTTCCATGAAAGATTGTAGCGGACTAGACAATGTTGTATAAACATCCTTGCCATCTACCGTTTGTTGGGAAACTTGTTCTGTTCCAGGTACAATATTACCCAGACGATCCTTTTCATAGGTAATAATGCCGTCTGTCCCTGCAAGAATACTGTTCAAGGAACTCTCCATTCCAGAGGTTCCCAGCAAGCTCTTGCTTCCATCTTCATTTTCATGGAGCTGAGCTAGACCGATAAAACTAGAAGCAAATTGTCCGTTTGGGTAACTACGATTGGGACTGGTTGTAAAATCAATCCCCTTGACCTCTGCAGTTTCCAACTCTTTTTTGATAGACATCATATTGGCATAGGTAATCCCATTACCCTTCGAACCAAAGGAAACTTGCTTGAGATTAGGTTGCGAGAGTTGCTCTCTTACATAGGATTCTTCCATGTCCAGATACTTATGAAAGACCTCTGCAACCTTGTTAAATTGTGTTTTTTCTACGTAAAGAATCTTACCCGTTGCTGACTTATAGTTCTCATCAATGACCGCATAGACATTATAAGATGTCGCATCCTCAGCAATCGGGACTCCATTTCGGTCATAAATAGTCCCACGTTTGGCAGGAACTGTACGGGTGGTTTGATGAACCTTCTTAGCTTCCTTCGCTAAATCTGTTCCAAAGCGAGTGCCCGTCCCAATAATGACCGCAAAATTGACTAAAAAAACGGCAAAAACAAAGACAGATAATAAACTCAGACTTTTTCCAACTCTGCGTCTGTTTTCAGCCGGCGATTTCCGATTTTTCGTCGCATAACGGATTACTCTTTTTGTCCACTTCATATCTTACTCCGCTATTCGAATATTTTCATTGTTTAATTGCAAATCGTGTGAATTGGCAATTTCTTTCAAACGTTCTGCACGTAATAGTTCATTGACCTCTTGCTTGGCATCGTCCAATTCGGTCTTCTTTTCCTCTATCTGCGCATTGATTTTTGTCAAATCATTCTGCACTTGCAAGAGCTTGGTCTGCATAAAAATAATACTAATGGCTACAATAAGAGTGGTTACAGCAATGGAAAAGTAAAAAGCTTTTTCCACACGCGAAAACCGTTTAAGTTGCATCTGTAGTATTTGACCTGTTTTTTCCATTCTTTCTGCCATCTTTTTTCCTCTTACTTGTGAATTTTTCTGGCCACGCGCAACTTGGCTGAGTGCGAGCGGTTATTGGCTTCTAATTCTTCTGCACTTGGCAAGATTGGCTTACGGGACACCAATTCCATCTTAGGTTTGAGATCATCTGGGATGAAAGGCAAACCTTTGGGAACTTCCACTGTTGAAGCTTCCTTGAACAATTGCTTGGTCAAGCGGTCTTCTAGCGAATGGAAGGTAATCACTGAGATTCTACCATCTAGAGCCAACATCTCCATAGCCTGCTGAATGGACTCATCTGCCGCTCCCAGTTCATCATTGACTTCAATTCGAATAGCCTGGAAAATCTGCTTGGCAGGATGGCCCTTCTTCTTGAGCTCCTTGGCAGGTTTGGCCGACTTGATAATCTCTGCTAACTCAGTCGTTGTCTCAATCGGCTTCACTTCACGCGCTTGCTCAATCTTACGCGCAATCTGTTTAGAGAATTTGTCCTCTCCATACTTGAAGAAAATACGAACTAAGTCATGATAGTCATAGTGGTTCACCACTTCATAGGCTGTCAGACTAGCATCCTGATTCATCCGCATGTCTAGTGGCGCGTCCTTTTTATAAGAAAAACCACGCTCACGCTGGTCCAATTGAGGACTAGACACTCCCAAGTCATAACAAATTCCATCAATTTCCTGAACACCAGCTTCGCGCAAACGTGCCTGTAAATGACGGAAGTTATCCTTGATAAAGGTCACCATTCCCTTCTCAATGTAAGGTGCCAAGTGTTTTTGCGCATTGTCAATGGCATTCTGATCCTGGTCAAAGGCATAGAGATGGCCTTTTTCACTTAATTTACTTAATAAATATTCGCTATGGCCTGATCCACCCAAAGTCGCATCAACGTAGATACCGTCAGGTTTTACGTCAAGCATATCAATCGTTTCGTGGAGTAAGACCGTTACATGATGAAATTCTTTTGTCATATCTTATCTATTTTACCACAAATCCGACCAGCTTGCACTTGTCAGACAAATAGGACAAGGAGACTACTATTTCTTCAAAAAATATGTCAAAAATACTTGACACTTTATGTTTAAAAGACTATAATATAGTCAAATATATACGACATAAATCAGAAAGGAGACCAGATGAATCGTGTGAAAGAATTTCGCAAGGAATTGGGTATTTCCCAGCTCGAACTCGCCAAGGATATCGGTGTCTCGAGACAGACTATCAATATGATTGAAAACGACAAGTACAATCCAACCTTGGAACTCTGTCTCAATCTCGCCCGCAGCCTCCAAACTGACCTCAACAGTCTCTTTTGGGAGGATAATTTTTAAAAAAGGAGCAAACTTATGAAAAAAGAAACCTTCACGGAAAAACTGATCAAACGCATCTACGGAATTTCTGGCCCTCTTGACGAACACAAACGACGCGAGGCTGATCGTATCGGCAATCAAGTTTTTATCATCCTCTTTTATCTGATGACATTTGGGAATCTCATCCCCGTCGTCCTCGCTTATAAATACCCGCAAATTGTCGCTATCGGCTATCCTCTTGTGGTATTCGGCATTTCGATGATTTCTGCTCTCTATGTGCTCTCCCAAACCAAAAAAACAGGGATTACAGCTATTGATCCAGATATGCTGAGTGAGAAAGAAAGTAAGCAACTACATTACCCTGGTCTGAAAGCTGGAATAGTCTATGGATTAATGAGTTTTTTTACAATCCCTCTTCTCCATATACTGCTAGGTGAGAGTCAGGACTATCTTCAGTCACTTCTTGCTTTTAAAAATATTTTTTCAAGCATCCTCCAGTCTGTCTTCTTTGGAGTGGTTATACAGATTCTCATCTCCCGTCGCATTGCAAAAACTAAGAAAAATCCGGATGAGGATTAGGAGGAAACTCATGAAAAAAGAAAAGAAACAGTTACGTTATCCTGGTCTGAAAGCAGGTTCGATTTATGGAACAGTGATATTTTTTATAATTCCACTTATTGATACCCTAACAAGTGAAAATCCAAATTTTATCACTTCTCTTCTAAATACAAAACATATTTTTAAAACTATACTGGGAGCTTTCTTTTTCGGAGTGATGATGCATATTGTCGACTCACTTCGTATTGCAAGAGCTAAAAAAGACCAAGATTAGGAGGTCCCCTATGAAATCACTATTAACTTTACTGACCTATCATCTTTTGTTCAGTTCTCTGCTTATCTTCATCATCATTTCAGGGAACTTAATCAGAGAGATATTCCTCGTGCTAGTCTTTATTCCAGCCCTTAACAAAGGACTGACTTATCTAAAGATTGACTCCCAAAAAACACGCATACTCAACTTAGCACTATGCTTTATGATTCTATCTTTACCACAACTGATGCTCATCTCAAGCGATTGGAAATATTATTTACTGCTGACTATCGCTAGCCTTTCTTCTATCACTTATCTTTATTATCTCTATCAACTCGTTAAAGAAGTCAATCAAAAACCGCTCATTTAGGAGGTTACTAGTATGAAAAAAGATGACTTAACCACTCGCTTACTTCGAAATCTCTTTCACATTCAGGGTCCTTTTGATGAATGCAGACAAGAGATTATCTACAAAGCTTGTGCCCGTTCTATGGTTCAAATCGTTTATTCTTCCTTCTTCCTCTTCTTGTTTTATCTGTTATTTGGACGCTTCATAGAGGCCGTTCGCTATGCCATGCCCTATGTTTACTCTGGACTCATCTTTTTCATTACCTTAAAGACTCAAAGAGCTGTCAAAGAACTCCATCTGGAAAAAGATGACAAGTCAGAAATCATCCTCAAAACCTACAGCAAAGCCCAAATCAAATTTCGAAGCTGGGTTGTGTTTATCGGTCTTCAGATTGTCCTCTTTACCCTACTCATCTTTCATAAAGTCTTCGTTCAGCAGATGTCCCTTCCAGATTTTGTGAAATTGCTCATGCAATTTGATAAAAGTGATCCTTTCCTGATGTATGGCCTGATTATCGGTAGTATTTTCGGAACCCTGACATACGGATTTCTATCATTACAGGAGGAGAAAACTCCTAAAAATACCAAACAGAAGGAGAAAAGCAAGCAATGACTTCACTATACGATTTTTCAGTCTTGAACCAAGACAAGCAAGAAACTCCACTAAATGCCTATCGTGGGAAGGTTCTTTTGGTTGTCAATACTGCTACCGGATGTGGTTTAACGCCCCAGTACCAGGGACTTCAAGAACTCTATGACCGCTATGAAAAACAAGGCTTTGAGATTTTAGACTTCCCTTGCAATCAGTTTATGGGACAAGCACCAGGCAGCGCAGAGGAAATCAACGCCTTCTGTAGCCTACACTATCAAACCACTTTCCCACGTTTTGCCAAGATCAAGGTCAACGGTAAGGAGGCAGATCCCCTCTATGTGTGGTTAAAAGACCAGAAATCTGGCCCACTAGGAAAACGAATCGAATGGAATTTCGCTAAGTTTCTCATTGGTCGTGATGGGCAGGTCTTTGAACGCTTCTCTTCAAAAACAGACCCCAAACAAATTGAAGAGGTCATACGAACCCTACTATAATTTCACAATCTCACTATGATTAGGTTTCCTTTAACCTGATGAATAGTGAGATTTTTTGATTGGCTTTGACTTATACTCTTCGAAAATCTCTTCAAACCGCGTCAACGTCGCCTTGCCATATGTATGGTTACTGACTTCGTCAGTTTCANNCAGTGTTTTGAGCAGCCTGAGGCTAGTTTCCTAGTTTGCTCTTTGATTTTCATTGAGTATTAAATAGAACAAATGAATAAATGTCTACTAGGAATATCATAAACATCATGAATTTTCATCAAACAAAAAGGACTTAGCTCTATGCAATACAGAACTAAATCCTTTGAATAAATAATTGATCTAACTTTTAGAATCCCTACAGAAATTCCAGTTTTTCTCTATTTGATACCAGACATTAGTTTTTCAATACGCGGAACGTAGAAGAGTAAGATAATACTGAATACAATCGTAATTCCTCCAACAATTCCATAGTAAGCGACTTCAGTTTCGCTTGTATAAAATTTTACAATTTGAGCATTGATAGCTTGGGCAGCTGCATTACTCAAGAACCAGATAGACATCATTTGTGCTTGGAAAGATTTTGGTGCTAGCTTAGTAGTGACTGATAGACCAATAGGCGAAATCAACATTTCCCCCACAATCACAATAGCCCAACTCATAATCAACCAGAAAGGACTGACCTTAACATCTGTCCCAAAGAACATCCCTGGTAACATCATCCACAAGAAGGATAAACCTGCTGCTAATAAACCGTAAGCAAATTTCTTAGAAGAGGACGGTTGCTTTTTACCCATTTTCCCCCACAACCATGCAAAAATCGGCACATAAATCATAATGAAAAGTGGATTGATACTTTGGAAAAAGCTAGATGGGAAATGAATCTGATTCCCAAATACATTAAAGTAAAGTCGAGTTTGATCATCCGCAAATAGAGCGAGAACAACAGACCCCTGCTCCTCAATAGACCAGAAGAGTACTCCAGCGATAAATAAAGGAATGTAGGCAAATACTCGGGATCTCTCAGTAGCAGTTATTTTCTGACTAGATAAAATTTTAAAGAAATAGTAGATTGGAATGATTACCGCAATTACTGTAAAGATATTAACAATCATATCCACGTTAAACTGGTGAGTAAAGACTAAACCTATAACCACAAGAATAACCATGACAAGTGTAATCAGCAAGCGTTTAATCAAGGTCTGCCGGTCCTTCTGTGAAAGTGGATCAGTAGGGTAAAGACTTGATTCAGGCAGGTATTTCTTCCCATCTAAAACATACTTCACCAGACCAAAGAACATCCCAATGGCAGCTAATGAGAAACCTAGATGGAAATTGACTTCCTGACCTAGATAACCTACTAAATAAGGGGCAACGAAGGCACCTAAGTTAATACCAAAGACAAAGATACTAAAACCTGCATCCCGTCTATCATCCTCTTTCTCATAAATTCCCCCCACCATATCTGAGATATTGGGTTTTAAAAATCCAGTTCCAAAGATAATCAAGGCAATAGAAAGATAGAGAGCCACTTGTCCAAAAGGTGTTGCCAAAGCAATATGCCCTAGCATAATCAGAATCCCACCGTAAAAGACAGTCTTACGGCTTCCTAAAATACGGTCACTGACAAAACCACCGATAACCGAGGACAAAAATACCAGCGAGCCATAAATCGCCATAACCGATGCAGCCGTGGTCTTATCCATCCCCAACCCACCATCTTGCACACTATAGTACATATAGTAAAGTAGGATAGCTCGCATCCCATAGTAAGAAAAGCGTTCCCACATCTCTGTAAAGAAGAGGGTGGACAAGCCCATAGGATGTCCAAAAAATGTTTTCTGTTTTTCCATATATATTCTCCTTGAACGATATAATAATTCATTTTACAGAATTTTCAAATAAATGTCAAACAAATCCTGTTTGTTTTAGAAAATTTTCTGAAAAAATCACACGTCTCATACTTAATTCCATCATAGAAATCCATTTCAGACTAACTTCCACTTCAGCCAGGCAAGTGGAAGTTACGTTGAAAAATCACCTTTAAAAATTTGCTATTGTTTCGTTTAAAAATGTTTCAAACCTTGAAACATACTTATCCTTTCCTCTTCAGTAAACAAAAAACATCCCTATGCCAAACTTGTAATTACTAAAATACAAGCCAATAAGCATAGAGATGTAAAACTGTTACACATTAAAAAATAAATAATTAGTAATCAAATAATAGAAATTGTGTACGAAATTTCTCAATTAGTTTTCATTAGTAAATATCATTTCCAACAAACGCCCTCTCAATTCCTTATCCTGATGATGTAAGATATTCATTAACTCATGAGAATTTTTGGCATTGATGAATTGATTTAACAATCTATCTTTTAATTCATATGGAAGAGAAGCCGTCTTTAGTAGTCTAAAAACTTCATCATTTAGAGATGTCGTTTTATTATCTTTCAATTCAAATCTAGCTGTATCATTCTTATTTGGCAATTCAATGATAGACACATTCGTTCCTTTAAAATGAATTCTATGCCTTCTATTACTTGGAACGATACTAGAATCTCCTTGTAATGTTAACTCTACCATCCCCATTTCCCAATCGATTGATAATCTTGTTTTATATCTTTGACCATTTTGATCTTCAAGCATTTCAAAAGAATGTTGTTTGCCTGGGAATACATACCAATCTACAACTTCAGGTAAATCAACACCCATACCTATCTTAGAACCAACTAAGGGAATGATTGCACCACTTTTTGCAAACACAGGTATCGTCGAAATGTCTCTATAAACACTTAACTTCACACCACCTGTGTACTTTTTCTCTGAAAAGAAGTCATACCATTCACCTTCAGGGAACCATACATCCACTTTTGCAGATTGGAATGCCAAATCCATCTTTTCTACAATGGGAGCCACCATCAGTTCTGTTCCAAAAAAGTATTGATTTGGAACATTATAGCTCTCATCATTCTCTGGGTAGAAATAATACATTGGGCTGATTAATGGGGCACCTTCCTCATGTGTTTTTACATTCATGGTATATAGATATGGAATCATCTGATGTCTCAAACGAAGGTATTTCTTCATAATCTTAGATGTTGTTTCTGAAAAAAACCAAGGTTCTTTACTATTAAAGGGACTTCTAGAACTATGTAATCGAGTTATCGGACTAAAAACGCCAAACTGTAGCCATCTGGTTTGTAGCTCTTCGTCATAATTCCCCAGCATGTGTCCACCGATATCATGACTCCACCAACTATAACCGATATTAGATGCTGTCGCTGTAAAATAAGGTTGAAATCTTAAGGAATTCCAACTAATAATAGTATCTCCTGAAAAACCAACAGGGTAGCGGTGACTACCAGGACCTGCATATCTTGATAAAATCAAGCCACCTTCTGCATTTTTACAACTATCCTGATAGTGATAATGGTTTAAAAGCCATAGTGGATCCAACATGCCTTGTGTCCCTTGTTGCCAGTCAATCCACCAAAAATCTACTCCCTGTTTTTCTAGCTCATAATGAACATCTTTAAAGTAGGCTTCCCGAAAAGATGGATTAAAAAAATCAAAAATGGCAGGTTCTTCTAGTTTTACATTTAACCCCAATCGTTTGGCGACCCGAGGATAAGCTTCTTCATAAGCCCGTATACCATCAGCAGGATGGACATTTAAGGAAAGTTTTAACTTTCTATCATGCAGTTGTTGCAATAACTGTTCTGGATTAGGTATTAAGTTTCTATTCCAACTATATCCTGTCCAGCCACTTCCAAAACGAGCTGGAATGTCAGTGATATGCCAATCCATATCTAACACACCGATAGATAATGGAATGTTCTCTGTTTCAAATCTGTCTATTAAATCCAAGTATTCATCCGACGTATAAGGCCAATACCTACTCCACCAATTGCCTAAAGCATATCTTGGCAACAAGGGTGTTGAACCAGTCAAATGGTAAAAGTCTCTGATTGCTCCTCTATAATCATGCCCATAGGCAAAGAAATACAGGTCAATTTGATTTTCTCTCTCAATATAACCAGACTGTTCATCCCAAATAAATCCTTGAGAATCATCCAATAAGGCTATACCATTTCTGCTAATAATTCCATCTTCTAACGAGATTGCTCCATCTGCCTCATCCAGAGTCCGAGCTGTTCCTTTTAACGTTTCAATAGATTCACCAAAATACCAGCGACTACCATATACGGCAAAATTTCCTTTTAATTCTATAAATAAATTTTCGGCGTTAAATTCTCCTTTATTAAAGTGCAAATGAAAATAGTCCGTCATAATATCTAGTACGTTTGATGTCTCGATATAATCTAACGAAACTTGGCCAAAATCTCTATTATAGATAAGTTGTGTCGTTCTATCCTCAAAACTTCCAGTTTGAGAGTATTCTAACCTTACTAACTTGTCTGTTAATACAGAGATTCGATAAAACTCTCCCTTAAAAATTTTCAATTTGTTTTCCTCCTTTTAGTAAATTTCTTTACCTTATCAAACATTTTATTTGTTATCGTTACATTCATCAATCCGCAAAAAGCAAATCCCCCAAATGTAAATACGTAAATAGCTGTTAAAACTCGTTCTGGACTACTAAAACTCATATACAGTACAGACATATTAAATAAAACCAACATGATAGCTTGTATTGGATTTAACATACAAATTAATACGCTATTTACAATACTATTTTTTAGATTATCTTTAAATAGACCAATATAGGGAAAAATAACACTCATCAAAAGTATTATAACAAATAAAAAGGAAAAGGGCAACACTAACAATAAACTATACTCTGAAAGTAAACTTGAATAGCCCCAAAGACAATAGTTCACATATAAAAGTAATTCTATTAGGAGGATAAACAACCAAATAAAAGTTGATTGTTTAAAATTTTGTCTAAAGATCCGAAAATAATGATAAGCAATATCGGTATCTTTACCTTTTAAAATACGATACCACATTGTCGTAAGAGAAGTTAATGATGCCCCAATTGTAACTATTGGAATACAACTAACAATAAATAGAGTATTTAAAATAATTAAATCTGTCAAAAAAGTTAAAATTCTAACCACTTTTCCATCTAATGAAAATAATTTTTGCATAATAGATATCTCCATAAAATCGATTGCCTTAACTCTATATTTTAGAATGTCAGTTGCACAAAAATATTACCTAAATTATTTAAAAAACATTTCCAAATTTCTTTAAAAATCAGAATAAAGGAAGCGAGATAATCTGATGTCATCAGTCTCGCTTCCTGTAATTAGCTAGTCCCTTGTTCATACAACCAAGAGTTCATATAAAGTATTACTCTTTTACTTCTTTTTGGTAACGATTATATGCTTCCTGTTGAATCTTCATAAATTCGTCCAATCCCATATTCTTAAGAGTTTCTTTGTATGAATCCCATTCTTTTTCTATGCCACCTTCAACTACCCATTTAGATGCTTGTTGTTTGACATAAGATTCAATACTCACATAGATTGATGATAATTTGTTAAGCTCTTCTTGTGAATAAATCACATTAGGGTAAGCTGGCAACGCAAATTGTTTCAAATCTTGGTCCATCTTCAATTTCAATCCATCACCTTGTGTTTGATCGATTTCTACGCGACCATTGATATCATCGCTTACGTATTTAGGACCAAAATCTCGAAGTGAATGAATCCATGCCCATTCATCAGCTGATTTACCATCTTTAGGAGGTAACACTTTAAACTTATCACCATTCTTTTCAGTAGCTATTCCAAATGATCCATAGAAATTCTGAATACTTGCTTCATCTGTATATAATTTATCCAACCATTTCAATAATTTAGCAGGGTTTTTGCTCTTATTTGTAATCAAAATTTCATTTCGACCATAGTTGTAATGATCTGGATCAGAAAAGACATATTGTTTACCATCCATACCTTTTAAAGCAGGTAGAGCAATATATTCACTTGAATGTAAGCCAAACGTTGCATCTGCTGTCCAACCACTAGAAACACCTACTCTAGATACTCCCTTATCCATACGTTTTGCTACACTCATAGAGGTATCTTCTGTAAAGATTTCCGGATCAATCAAACCTTTTTTATAAGATTCGTGCATTGCTGCAATCCCTTGTTTATAACTTTCCTCTGTACGAAGGTAGACTGGTTTCCCATCTTTTACAGACATTTCATACGTATTATCTGCCCCTAAACGATTATTGAACGGAAGAATATATGAGAATGTTGGATCAAAGTTTCCTGCTCCGAATGGAATTTCATCAGAAGCATCTCCATTTCCGTTCGCATCTTTATCCTTAAATTCTTGTAGTACTTTTACTAAATCATCATAAGTTTCTGGAACCTTTAATCCTAAATTATCCAGCCACTTTTTATTAATAAATAGCTGATTAGCTACTGTAGGACGCATCGGTAATTTTTTAGGTAGACTGTAGATATGACCATCTGGTGAAGTAATCATAGCTTTAATCTTAGGTTCTTTCTCCATAGCCTTAGTTAAATTTGGCATGTTTTCTTTGATTAAATCTTCCAATGGAATAAATAAAGATTGGTTCTGAGCAATTTCTGAATCTGTAAAAGCATTTGAACCTAAAAATGCATCTGGTAAATCTCCACTAGCAACCAACACAGATTTCTTATCTGCCCAATCTGCGGCTACAAGTGTATCCCATTTAACATCAATACCTGCTTCCTTGGCCGAATCTGTTAGAAAACCTTTATGATAATCTTCCCCCCAGTCAGACCAACGAACAGTTGTGATTTTATAAGAATCTTCTCCAGACTTATCGTCCTTATTCGCATTATTGGAATTTGCACAGGCTGTTAAGCCAGCAAGTGTAACTGTTCCTAAGAACAAATATGTAAATGATTTATGTTTCATGTTTTTCTCCTATTCTTTCAAGGCTCCAATCATTACGCCTTGATTAAAATATTTTTGAACAAAGGGATACAACAACATAATCGGAGCGGTTGAAATAACAATTGCTGCATATTTCATCATATCAGCTTTGATACGAAGATCTGATGCAACTTCTCCTGTTGCTTGCGATTGTAACATTTGATTACTAATTAGTAAACGTCGTAAAATTAATTGCAATGGCTGTAAATTTTCATTCGTTAAATAAATTAAAGCATTAAACCACGAATTCCAAATACCAACTGCAGTCCAAAGTCCAATAACTGCTATAATAGCTTTTGATAACGGAACAACTATTTTAATAAAATAACGAATTGTACCACAGCCATCAATTTGCGCAGCCTCCCACATCCCGTCTGGAATACTATTATTAAAGAAAGTTCTAGCAACAATAATATTGTATGATGAAACTGCAAAAGGTATTACCATTACCCAAAATGTATCAATCAAGCCTACATTCTTTACTGTTAAGTAGGTAGGAATCAAGCCACCTGATACAAACATAGGGATTATGTATAGAATACTCATCCACTTTCTACCAACTAATTCTTTTCTAGATAAAGCATAACCAGCTGGAATATTGACTACTAAAGCAACTAAGGTACCAACAACAGTATATAAAATGGTATTTAAATAGCTACGCAAAAATAAAGGTTGTTGAATAAGACGTAAATATCCATCTAATTTCCATTCTCTAGGAATAAACCATACCTTCCCATTTGCAACATCTGAAGGATTACTAAAAGATGCAATCACTACAAACCATAACGGATAAACAATTAACAGGATAAGGAAAATTGCTAAACCATAGGTAACTATATCAAATAATAATTCAGAGTTTGTTTTTCTTGATTTATGAAACCATTTCACCTTGAGCACTCCTTCCTTTAAAAAAGACCCGTTCTAGTATATCTTTTCGAGAACCAGTTAACAGATAACAAAATTATTAGATTGACTACGGTGTTAAATAACCCTATAGCTGTCGAATAACTATACTGAAAGTTCACCATACCAACTTTATAAACATAGGTCGAAATTATCTCACTTCCTGCTAAATTAAGAGGATTCTGTAGTAGTAACACTTTCTCAAAACCTACACTTAATAAACTACCTGCTCTTAATATTAATAAAATCATAGCAGTCGGCAAAAGCAATGGTAATTCTATATGCCGAATTTTTTGTAACCTAGAAGCACCATCCATAGTTGCAGCCTCATAATATGTAGGATCAATTGCAGAAAGCGCCGCTAGATAAATAATACTATCCCAACCAATATGTTGCCATACATCACTCCAAACATAAACACCTGCAAAATGACTAGGTTTTGATAAAAAATCTGGAATAGTGATTCCAATAGACTTAAATACATTCGCTAACAAACCACTAGTAGGAGATAAAAATAAGATGATCATCCCACACATAACCATTGTAGAGATAAAATGAGGTAAGTAAGTTGTCACTTGAAATATTTTTCTAAATTTCCCAACTCTTAACTGATTACTAATGATAGCTAGTATAATAGGTAAGGGGAATCCTACTACAATACTATAAAGTGAAATTTTTAATGTATTGAACATAGTTGTCCCGAATTGGAATGATGAGAAAAATTGAGTAAAGTACTTAAATCCTACCCACTGACTAGCAAAGATACCATTGGCTGGTGAATAGTCTTTAAATGCAATAATTAGTCCCAACATGGGAATATAGGAAAATAAAATTAATAGCAATATTGAAGGAAAAAGTAATATATATAACGGAATACTATGCTTTAATTTTATTTTATGAAGTTGAGATGCTACTTTCATGTTTTTCCTCCCATCTGATTTTCTACGATTATTTTACACCATATAGAATTCCCTTAATAGAACTTTTTGGACTAGGTTTATCAATTCTTCAGTTTTTTAATTTTAAAAACTATTACTTTTCCGACATCTTGATAAAACATATCTGTTTTGTTACATGATATCGTATTTTCAAAGTGCTATAATTTTAAGAGGAGAATAGTATATGAAATTAAATCACGACTTATCAAAAAAACATTCCATTCATTTTTTCTTTAAACTCCTACTTGTACTACTATTGATAAATATTTTAATCAATATTGCTATGAGTAACATAACTAGAAATTTTATTAAAAACCAAAATATAGTACACCTACGTAGTTCAATTGAAATTTATGCTGATTCTGTTAATGAGAAGTTGCATTCTGTAGAACGCTTTATGTACTCAACAATAACGCATAATGAATCTTTAGAGAACTTAAATCATGTACAAACGTTTCTTGACTATCAAGAAAATTTCAAAAAAGTTCAAACTAGCTTTGCAGAGTTTGAATATCAAAATGAAACTCATATGACATTCTTATTAGAAACCGATAGTACTGAACATTTTATAAACGTCTCCAATCTTTATATTCCATATGAAGATTATCTACTATTAAAATCAAATCTAAAATCATTGCGTAGTGATATAAGTGACCGTAAATGGAAAAATGTAACTACTAAAAACAGCGAATACTTAGTTAAATCTGTTCATTACGAAGGAAAAATCATTTATGCCGTCATATCTTCAGAAGACATCCTAAAACCTCTAAGAAAACTCAATATTGGAAATAATGGTAAACTTTCCCTAAAAGAGCCTAACAATATACCCTCCGAAAACTACCTGATTCATGCTCAAAATGAAAAAACGCATTTACCTTTCGATATTTATGTTTTAGTCGATTATGCCGAAGTCTTTAGAAATATCACACTTTTAGAAGTATTTTTATCAGCTGTTCCTATCATTATCACCATTTTATCAATCATCATTATCCTGTATATTCGTCAGTGGATGATTAAACCTCTAACAAGACTCACTGAACGACTCTCTCAACTTGGGGACTCCATCCCCCCTTCTGAATTTTTTATATCTGAAGGTATACTAGAAATTGATAAGGCAAATGATAAACTTAATAAAGTAATATTTGACATGCAAGAATTAAAAATACGGGAATACCATTCACAACTAGAACTTAAGAAGATAGAACTTAATTATCTTAAGAACCAAATTCGTCCGCATTTCTATTTAAATATGTTATCAATGATTCATAGTATGCTTCAAACAAAAAACTATAAGGAAATTGAAGAGTTAACTATCCTCACTTCAAATTATCTCCGTCATTTATTTATGGCTAATCAAGATTTTTCAGAACTTAAAGATGAAGTTCAGCATATTAAAGATTATTTAGAAATACAACGAATTCGATATGGAAATAGTATCTACTTTTCACTAGACTACAATTCTGAGCTACAAAATACTCTTGTTCCATCGTTACTTTTACAAACATTTATTGAAAATACAATCAAACATGGTTTTTCATTTCAGGATTTATTTACAATTTTGCTATCAATAAAAAAAGTAAAAACTGAGAACTCAGATTATATTCAGATTTGTATCGAGGATAATGGTCCAGGTTTCTCTGAAGAAATTTTATCAAAACTAAATCAGAAACAGTCTCTAATAACAGAAGATGGACATCATATTGGGATCACAAACACCATCGAACGTTTAAATCTTCTCTATCCTAATGACTATAGTATTGCATTTGAAAATAATGAAGAAGGTGGGGCTAAAATTCTTTTACTTATTCCATACAAGATTATAGATGGAGGTTATAATGAACATCTTATTAGTTGATGACGATCGTTTTATCATTGAAGCTTTACGAGAGAAAATAAATTGGGATAAACTACACATTGACACTGTTTATGTTGCCTATAGCCTCACTCAAGCTCAAAATATTATTAGAGAGAATCCTATTGATCTCATGATAAGCGATATAGAAATGCCTCAAGGTAGTGGCCTCGAACTCTTATCGTGGATTAGAAATGAAAAATATGATATAAAAACAATTTTTTTAACCAATTACGCCGACTTCAACTATGCTCAAAAAGCAATTGAATTGCAAAGCTTCGAATACTATCTAAAACCCATTAACTTTGAAAAATTAGAATTTATTATTCAAAAAGCCATTAGTAAAATTGAGAATCATAACTTAAATGGAAAAAATGATTCGCTTTTACAAATAGAAGATAATTTCTGGTATGATTACCTTAGAAAACCTCAAATTTCTCGCATTGATGAGCTAGAAATAATAGCAAGCAAACAAGATTTTATTCTTCAAAAACACCAGTATTTTTTTCTTGCAGTTTTAACAATCAATCTTAATGAAGAAGATTATTCTGCAGAAACTCCATCATGGACTTCTCAACTAAAAAGAGAACTTCAAAGAATTTCACAACCTTCTTATAAGCTGATAAGTTTGTTCAAGATGGAAAGCCAGGTTGATCAATATGTTTGTCTCTTTAGAGTAGACTCATCCAAACGTAGTGACAAATTGGCATATGAGATTCATTCTCAAATTTCTAATAACTTTAGTAAATACTCAAACATTATATATAAGAGTTGCCATAAAATATCCGATGTTTTATTTCATACCAAAGAACTCTACACTTATAATGAACAATATGTTTCTTATTGGAATACTGTTACATGTGTTCCACATAGTTTCCCAACTTCCTTTAAAACAGAAACTCTTTCAATTACTTTTTTAGATACCTTAAGTGAATACGAATTAAGAGAAAAAATTAATTCACTTGCTTATAATTCTCAAATTCCTACTTTCACACTACAACAAATTTTACTAGATTGGACTCAACAAATAGGAATATATCTAGATCAAAATGGAATCTCGGCGCATAAATTATTCCAAAACAGTACTCATGATTTCTTATTCCAACGACGCTTTCATTCAATTGAATCTTTTCAGGATTACTTTGATTATTACTGGTCACATGCTAAGAAATTTGCAACAAACATTGAAAACCAGAAAAATAGTATTCAACGCATTGTCGAATACATAGATCATCACTACTATGAGGATATAAATCGTTCTATATTAGCAGATATGGTTTATCTCAGCGCAGATCACTTAGCTAGAATTTTTAAAAAAGAAACTGGAGAAACTCTTGTTAAATATATAACGGATAAGCGCATTAATGCTGCTAAATCTCTCCTATCTCAAACAAATATCTCGATATCACAAGTATCTTGTCAAGTAGGGTATGATAATTATTCTTACTTTACTAAAATTTTTAAACAAAGGACTGGACTTTCTCCTGGAGATTACCGTAAAACATATCAAAATAAAATGTAAGCAATCTAAATCATTGAAATGATAAGTAAAATTCAAGGTCTGTAGTAATTTTTGACATTCTACAGTTTTTCCAAAGATAAGTCTGGGACAATAGTCTCTTATGTCCCAAAAAAAGCAACGGATTTACCGTTGCTTTTTTGCATGGTTGCGATAGTCTTGGTAAAATAGAATTGCTTAATAAACCATTTAGGAAGGCTATCCCATGCATATTCACTATAACACAAATCAAACAACTTTACCACTAGAAATCAGTTCCTTCTTGCCACAAGACCATCTCGTCTTTACGATTGAAAAAGTGGTGAATACCTTGGAAGATTGTCACTTCCATACCTTCTATCATGCCTTTGGTCGCCCGTCTTATCACCCTAAAATGCTTGTATCTACTCTTCTATTTGCCTATTCACAAGGGATTTTCTCTGGTCGAAAAATTGAAAAAATGATGGTTGAAAATCTGGCTATGCAATACCTAACAGGGCAGTTGCTTGTCAGCTACCGCACCATCAATCGGTTTCGTGTAGCTGAAGGGATGGAAGAACTCATTCGCAATCTTTTCATCGACCTCAATCTTCGTTTAAAAATGGAAGAGTTAGTGACTTTAGATTGTCTGTTTATTGACGGGACTAAGATTGAAGCCAATGTCAACAAGTATAGTTTTGTGTGGAAGAAAGCGACAGAGAAATTCTCCGCCAAACTTCAAGAACAGATACAAGTCTATTTTCAAGAAGAAATCACACCCCTTATCCATCAGGCTATTAAGCTGGATGAAGAAGAAGCAATTTCTTCAGAGCAGTTGCTTGCATTCGCTCAAGTCCTTGAAGAAGAATTAGAAAAACTGAACCAGGACATTGAGGAGACACCCGTTAAAGGAAAGGATGAACGTAAAACCCAGCGTCGTAAACTCAAGAAAGTCTTGCGTAAAGTCAAGGAGGATTTTTCAGTACGTGCTGAAAAATATGAAAACTATAGGCTGCTTATAATCTTCAAATCGCTACTGAAAATCAATTTGTTCTTCACTATGATGTCTTCTCAAATCCGACAGATACCAAGACTCTTCTCCCCTTCCTTGAAACTTATCCGCATGACTTGAAGACAGTTGTCACAGATGCTGTATATGGAAGTGAAGAGAACCTCCTTCGTTTAGATGAAAAGGAGGTAAACCATCTGATTAAATATGCCATGTTTGATAAGGAACAGAAAAGAGGGTATAAACAGTCGGCTAGAAACTTAGCGAATTGGTACTATGATGACAAGGAGGATAGCTACACACATCCTGATGGCTGGTGCTATCGTTTTCACCATATCAAGCACCAGAAAACACAGACGGACTTTCAACAGGAAATCAAGGTTTACTACGCTGACGAACTTGAATCAGCCCCCCAAAAGGGACTGTATATGAACGAACGCTATCAAAACTTGAAAGCTAAAGAATGTCAGGCGCTTTTATCTCCTGAAGGTAGACAGATTTTCGCTCAACGCAAGATTGATGTGAAACCTGTCTTTGGGCAGATAAAGGCTTGTTTGGGTTACAAGAGATGTAATCTGAGAGGGAAGCGTCAAGTGAGAATTGACATGGGATTGGTACTTATGGCCAATAACCTCCTAAAATACAATAAGAGAACGACTCAAAATTAAAAAGCTAGAGTTCCACAATTGGAAATCTCTAGCTTTTTTGTGGTCGAGAACTATTTTGTCTCAGGCTCTATTATTTCAACCTTGCGAAATAGAAGAAATATCTATTATCTATCGTTTTATTCTTAAGTTTAAGTAATTCAGTAAGCTCTTTTCTCGTTATAACAATACATTCAAATTTTATTTCAGTTATTTTAATAGCGAAAATAAAGAACGATATGCTATGGTCATTAATTTTTTTCTCTGTCAACACATTCCATGAATGCCACTCAAATTTCTCCTTATCACTATCTTTCATTTCTGGAATAAAGTTTTTACTAATACTAATAAAACTATTGTCTTTAGACATGTTGTTAAGTGACTTTTCATATACTCTTTTCAAGATATTGAAAATCTGCTGTTTAACACCTGAATTTTCTTCATTTATACTAACGTCTAAAGCTTTTCCACATTCTATAAACATGTTTATCGGTCCATAGTCTGATAAATCTCTACGTTCATATATAAAAGGCTTTCGATACTCTTCCTCATCTTCTCCTCCTGTATCAGCCAATATCTTTTGAGTCTTATTCTTTTGTTTTCTATTGATTGCTGAATTTAAATCTTTTTGATTATCTTTAGAAGTTTTTTGTTCAGTGGACATTACAGTTTTTTCTTTTGAAATTTCTTGATCAGTCTGATATTTATGAATAGAACCAAATTCATCAATATAGAAATAACTTTTTAACTCAATATCATCCTTAATTTGAGAAATTTCCTCAGAAGTTAGTTTCCTGTCCAAGAAAACATCTTTAAAAATATATAAACCATCATTCACAGTAATAAACTGCATTAAATCATTAGCTTTAAACTCACAGCCATAAAAAGACGAAGCTCGTGCATATTTCCAAAGCAAATCAGAATTTTTATTAAAATCAATAGCACAAACATCTTCAAAATTCATATAATTAGGAGCTGTAGATTTTATTTTATGTATAATTTTATTATTGAGAATCCTCCAAGAATAATATAGTGAATTGGGATCTTTTGAAATTTCAAATTCAGGTCTAAGATTCTTTAATTTTTCTTGTATCGATACAAATAAGGACAAGAAATCAATAGGTTCAAATGATTCATTAGGTTTATCTACTTCACTTCCTGAAATTCTCTCAAACAGCTCAATTCTATCAATAATCTGTTCAAGGCTAACCAAAGTTAAAATTTGATTCATTTCTTTTTTGTGAAAGTCTTCTTTCAATTTCAGGTAATCACTTTTTAACTCCGTATATACTTGATAAATATATTGCTTCTTTTTAGTCTCATTCTCTTCTTTTTTTTCTTTTTTATCTTTTCGATACCATGTTAGCAGAATAGGAAAAGCAACTGCAATTCCAACTATAACCTCACCCGAAACTAGTTTATGAAACATACCCGTTTCAGAACGAAAAGAATTGTAGCCTCCAAAAACGATTGCTAATGAAAATAACGAACCTAATAAAGCTTTACTTAAATCTTTGATGTAGTCATCTTTTGACCTATTTATATTCCACAATAAAAAAAATAAAGCACTCAAAAATATTATAGCAATCCAAAATTCTTCATGATTAATAATCAATTTTAAAGCCTCCAAAATGTTAACAACATTATATCAAGCTATTACTAGTTTTTCAATAGTTATCACTAATTCTTTCTCTCAAAATACTTCTTCCGCTCTTCCATAAACTCAATCAACTCTTTCTTGAATACTTCCTTTTCTTCTTCGGTCAGTCCCTTTGAGTTCATACGGAAAAGCAATTCAATATTATCTAATTCATCTGATTTTTCTTCTGAGTTCCCAACTAAATAGTCAATTGAAACATTCAAAACTTGTGCAATTTTAACAAGATTTTCTTGTGTTGGTTTTTTTACTCCACGTTCCCATGAAGCATATGCTTGTTGGGAAATGTCTAGTTTTTCAGCTATTTGAGCTTGTGTTAGTTTCACCTGTTTCCTTAGTGTTTTCAAGCGTTCTGCAAATTCCATATGTGACCTCAAAAAATATTTTAAATTTTTGCAAAAAATCGTTGACAATAACAACTATTAGTTGTATAGCGATTGAAAATAATAACCTTATCTTCAAAGCTAAATCACGATCATTGACAATTTAATAAAAAGTGCGTCTGACAACCAGAAGACTGATTGCCAAAACAACACTAAACTTCGTACCTTTATTGTAAATGTTTTGATAAGAAAAATCAAGCCCCTTTTATGGTTGAAGTGAAGATAGAAAACAAGCGATAGAAAACAAGATTATATTCTTATGGGCTTCCACGCATTTCGGACTTTCGCACTTTTCCGAATAGTAAAGTGAACTAGCTTCGCCAAAGGGCGTAAGAGAACCCAATGAGTATGATAATGACTACCTATTGAGGTTGGCTGGGAGAGCGATAGTAATTCATGCAAAGCACCTTGCTAAACGTTGCCACCGTGAAGGAGGGATCCTTCAACCAAATAACTTTTCTTTACTGCTGTCTATCCTTATCAGATAGACTCACTCTCAAGCTACTAAGTCTTCTTTTTACTTAGTAGCTTTTTCACTTTTATAATAAAGGAGAAAACTATGACTAACTTTTTTCGCACTACAATGTAAACGACTTTACGATAATTACACTTTTACTTATAGAATATTCAGTTCATCTGATAAGCTAACCGCACAGCTATACACTCAAGCTTTGAATGATTTAGAGTCTTTAGCAAAGAAATCACTTGTTACAGGATTTTCTCATGCGAAGTGGAATTCTATACTAGAATGTTTAAACGTAAACTCTCTACTCACTACTACTCAAGAGGCTGGGACAAAAAGATTTTGATTTTAGGAATTCTTTATTATAAAATTTCAAAATCGATAAATTATACAAAAAAAGAGAACAAAAACAGGATTCTAAGTTTCAGATAACTCGTTTTGTTCGCTTTTTATATTTAAGATTAGACTTTTGTCCCAGCCTCTTTTTATTTTACAATCAGAAAGGAAAAAACTTATGATCCCAGAAACTTTAAAAATGAAACCAGAATTTATCGGTCTAGCTTACTATGAAAAATTGGGAAACACTCCTCGTTATGTCTTTGGTAAAGAAGGAAAGTACCAAAGACATATTCTAAATAGTGAAACTCATGGTGCCTTCCACGTTATCACACCTGCTTCTACCACTGTCTTTCCAGAAGATACTCTTGTTGAAGCAGTTAATCCTATTTTCTTATCAGATACTTCGCTGAATGGAAATTCTGTCGCACCTGCTCCCAACGTTTTTGCTGAGAAGCTAGTGATTAAGAAATAACAAAATAAAGGAGAAAACAAAATGGCTAAAACTGGATTAAACTATGAAATCTATAAAGCTCTAACACACAGCGATACAGGTACAACTCAAATTTATGTCAATACTCCTAATGTAGTTCCTATGGCAGTTGGTGAATTTGCTTTAAAGTCTCTAAAACAATAAGGTAAAAATAAGGTAAACTTTGAGGTAAGCTTTTCAAAAAAATACGAAAAAAGCACCCATAAGGTAAACTTTTGAGTGCTTTGAAACGTTGATATGATCGTATTGATTAACGTTTACTAAATTGTGATGCTTTACGAGCTTTCTTAAGACCTGGTTTCTTACGTTCAACTTTACGTGAGTCACGTGTAAGAAGTCCTGCGCGTTTCAATGAATCGCGGAAGTCTGGGTCTACTTGAAGAAGGGCACGAGCGATACCGTGACGGATAGCTCCTGATTGACCAGCGTATCCACCACCTACAACGTTAACGAAAACGTCGTATGAACCTACAGTTGAAGTAACTGCGAATGGTTGGTTGATGACAAGACGAAGGTCAGCGTGTGGGATGTACTCTTCAACATCTTTTTTGTTAACAGTGATTTTACCAGTTCCTGGAACAAGGCGAACGCGTGCAACAGCGTTTTTACGACGTCCAGTACCTGCATATTGTGCTTGTGACATACTTTATTGTTCCTTTCCTTAGATAAGTCCTGAAATATCAAGAACTTCTGGTTGTTGTGCAGCGTGAGTGTGCTCAGCTCCAACAAATACTTTCAACTTCATACCTTGAGCGCGTCCAAGAGTATTGTGTGGAAGCATACCTTTAACTGATTTCTCGATCAAACGTACTGCATTTTTAGAACGAAGTTCACCTGCAGAGATTTGTTTCAATCCACCTGGGTGGTTTGAGTGAGTGTAGTAGATTTTATCAGTTGCTTTTTTACCAGTCAATTTAACTTTTTCAGCATTGATAACAATCACAAAGTCACCTGTATCAGTGTGTGGTGTAAATGTTGGTTTGTTTTTTCCGCGAAGTACGCTAGCAACTACTGCAGAAAGACGTCCAAGTGGTACATCAGTTGCGTCAACTACGTACCATTTACGTTCAACTTGGCCTGGTTTAGCCATAAATGTTGTTTTGTTCATGATTTCTCCTATATATAGTTCGATTTTTGTTTACGGTGATGGGTGTTCCTTCCCATCGAAAAGTATTTGGAAGGTTCCGGGGCCTTTCAAATGGGGTAAACAATACCGCCTACTATAATACCAAATTTCACCCCTAAAAGTCAATAGATATGAAAAATATTTTTCTAAACGTAACTTCTCAAAGTAAC